>DASVTJ010000046.1:0-1673 GCA_036387635.1 Duganella sp. | reverse complement strand
GTGCCCTTGATGAAGGCGATGTCCTTGCCCAGTTCGGCGCGCGTGGCGGCCAGCATCGGGCCGCGCGCGGCGAAGCCGGCACGCACCTTCGCCAGGATCAGCATGGCCGCCAGCGCGAACACGCCGGCCATCGCGCCGATCGCGAGCAGCCGGTGTTCGTCCCAGAACAGCACGATGACGAACAGGGCAACCAGCATGAAGGCAAAGGCGCCGAGGAAGGCCGCCAGCAGCGTCCAGGCCGCGTAGCCAAGGAGCGACTGCGCTTCCTCCTGCGCCTCGACGGCGGCCAGCTCCAGGCGCGTGCGCACCATGGCGAGGGAGCTTGCGCCGATGCGCTTGAGCGTCTCGGTGAAGACCATCCTCGTCTTAACGACGATTGATCAGCATGCCCAGCACGACGCCGGCCACGGCACCGATGCCGACCGCTTTCCACGGATTGTCCTTGACGTAGGTGTCGGTCGCCTTGGCGGCGGCTTTCGACTTCTCGACCACTTCCAGGTTCGCCAGGCCTTCCTTGGCGCCGGTGATCGCGCTTTCGAACTTGGCCTTTGCCTTGGTCAGCTCTTCGCCGGTCAGCGAGCCGCCATGGCGCAGCCAGGCTTCGGCGTCCTGGATGACGGTTTTCAGGTCGGCCAGCAGCTGGTCACGGGCGCCGGTCTGGGTCGGGATTTTTTCCATCATGGGGAGGTCCTCTTTATCTAAATGTGGTTGCAGCCTGCCGGCTGCACAGGGTAATGCATTTCGGACAATATTATCCTATTGCATAGTCTAACGCGACACCAATGAAAAGGGCCGCACCCAACCAGTTGTTGTGGCGGAAGGCGGCGAAGCAGCGCATGCGGTCGCGGTCGCGGATCAGGGTGTAGTGGTACAAGGCCATGCCGGCGGCGGCGGCCACGCCCGCCACGAACCACCAGCGCAGGCCCAGCAGCCAGCCGCAGACCAGGTCGATGGACAGGGCCACGCCGTAGCACAGCATCACCGCGGCCACGTCGAAGCGGCCGAAGGTGATGGCCGAGGTGCGCATGCCGATCTTGATGTCGTCGTCGCGGTCGACCATGGCGTATTCGGTGTCGTAGGCCACCGCCCAGAAGATATTCGCCAGCAGCAGCCACCAGGCGATGGCGGGCACGGTGCCCTGCACGGCGGCGAAGGCCATCGGGATGCCGAAGCCGAAGGCGATGCCGAGATAGGCCTGCGGGATGGCGAAGAAGCGCTTGAAATAGGGATAGGAGCCGGCGACGATCACGGCCACCACCGACAGCTGCTTGGTCAGCGTGTTCAGGGGCAGGATCAGCAGGAAGGAGACGATGGCCAGCACCACGGCCACCATGACCGCCTCCCAGCCCTTGATGCGGCCCGAGGTCAGGGGCCGGTCGACGGTGCGCTTGACGTGCTTGTCGAAGTCGCGGTCGGCGTAGTCGTTGATGGCGCAGCCGGCCGAGCGCATGAGGGCGGTGCCGAGGATGAAGATGACGACGATGGCCGGGTCGGGCCTGCCGCCGGAGGCCATCCAGAGCGCCCACAGGGTAGGCCAGAGCAGGAGGAGGATGCCGATCGGCTTGTCAGCGCGGACCAGGCGGAAGTAGAGCGCCAGCTTGTTCATGAGTCGCTTCTTGTCGCGCAAGAATTATTGTGTACAAGACAGCGATTTTACCGGATTGCCGGTATGG
>DASVTJ010000045.1:0-2181 GCA_036387635.1 Duganella sp. | reverse complement strand
CGCTGTAGTCCATCCGCGCGATCGAGCACGACGGGAACGGCCGCAGGTAGTGCGGATACAGCACCTCGAACAGCGCTTCGGTGAATTCGGGGTAATCGTCGTCGAGCCGCTTGGAGATGCGCGAATTGAGCAGCGCGAACGACTGGATCATGCGTTCGATGTGCGGGTCTTCGCAGACCTCGCCGCCCATCAACAGGCGGCCGGCGATCTTAGGGTAGCGCTCGGAAAATTCGCGCGAATAGCGGCGTAAAAATCCCAGCTCCCGTTCGTAGTACGGTAACAGTTCTTCCAAGTCAGACTCCCGGCGACGCCAGACGGCGCGCCTTGCTTATGGTGTAATGCAGGCTGGACGGTTGCAGGATGGCGTCGAAATTGACCGGTTCCTGCGCCGCATGAACCACCAGCAACGCGGTGATGGCGAAATTGAGGCGATTGATCGTGCCCTCCTGCACTTCGAGCGAGGCGCGCACGTTGCGCAACCTTGGCTCGTGGCGGGCGATGGCCTTTTCGAGGCAGGCGCAGATGTAGGCGCGGTCGTCGGGGCTAGACAGGCTGAGGCCGGCAAAATCGTTCAAGCCGTAGGTCAGGATCGAGCGGCTGCACTCGGGGAATTTTTTCATCAGCTCCTCGCTGATGACGGTGCGCGTGTTGAGCAGCGCTTCGAGGTCGCGGGCGACGGTGTCCTTCAAGTCTTCGATCGACAGGCGCGCGACGGTCGTGCTGGTGGAACCGTGGATCGGCGTGTCCATCAGGCGATCGAACAATCCCGGCGAAAATCCCTTCATGTGCATCCCGAATGTGATTGGTGATTCGTTGTAACTGCGTTGTGGCGGCCGCCGCCGCGTCGGGCGACGGCGGATGCCACGATAAAACGGGTTTCGCGCCGGCTTCCACCCTATGCCACGGCAAAGCCGCGACACGGAAGCCGGCGCGAAGGCGGCCGGGACGACGGCGCGTCATGGCGCGCGCCTAAATTCCCGGACGCCGGCGTCGATGAAGCGGCGTCCCGACGACGCCGCCCCACCCGCAGGGACTGCTTAGGCCAGTTTGTTGGCCGACAGATCCCAACCGCCGGAGGTGTTACCACCCGAACCGCCGCCGATCTTTTGCTGGGTGTACTTCCACTTGACTTTGGAGTACTTCAACGACAGGTTTTCGGTCAGGATGTCGCCAGGCTGCACCTGTGGCGCCACGCTGGAAATCAGAACGTTTTCCAGTTCGATCTCGAAGTACTTGATGCGCTCGCCCTGGCCATCGGCGCGCAGGAATTCCAGCTTTGCTCTAGGAATGGTTTTGCCCGAGGAGCAATTCTGCAGCAACAGCGGCGTGGCCAGGTCGGCCAGCTTGGCGATCACGATGTCCTTGTGCTCGGTGCGCTCCGCAGTGTGGCCGCCGGCCGACGATGCGGTGGCCGATTTTGGTTGCAGAACTTCCCACTGGACCGATTTGCACTCGATCCAATCTTTGTGAGTGCTGTCGGCGGATTCGCCTTTGATGCCGTCGATTTGCAGATATACGTCGATTGCCATGGTATTCCTTTCGGTTTTGGATTAAAAAACTACAGTTAAAAACTAAGATTTGGTCGATTGCGGCAGCTCCGCGACCAGACGGAGTGAAACGGACAGCTCGTCGAGCTGGAAATGCGGACGCAGGAACGACACGGCGCGGTAGACGCCGGGACGTCCCGGCACCTCGGATACTTGCACCGACGCTTCGCGCAGCGGGAACTGGGCCTTCTGTTCCTGGCTGGCGTTGTCGTCGAGCAGCACGTACTGGGTCAACCAGCGGTTGAGGAAATCCTCGACGTTGGAGGCGGCCGCGAAGCTGCCGATCTTGTCGCGCATCATCGCCTTCATGTAATGGGCGATGCGCGAGACGGCGAAGATGTATTGCAGCTGGGCCGACAGCACGGCGTTGGCGTTGGCCGCGTCGGTGTTGTACTTCTTGGCCTTCTGCGTCGACTGGGCGCCAAAGAAGGCGGCGTAGTCGGTGTTTTTGCAATGCACCAGCGAGATGAAGCCGAGGTCGCTCAGTTCCTTCTCGCGGCGGTCGGTGATGGCGATCTCGGTCGGGCACTTGAGCGCCACTTCGCCTTCGTCGGTCTTGAAGGTGTGGGTCGGCAGGTCCTCGACCAGGCCGCCGCCTTCGACGCCGCGGATGGCGGCGCACCAGCCGTAGTCC
>DASVTJ010000044.1:0-2488 GCA_036387635.1 Duganella sp. | reverse complement strand
ACACATTGTGTGGACAGTTTATTTTTTGAAATCAATGATGTTCGAAAATCGCTCAGATTCCGCTCCCGCAGCAGCCCCCGTCATGACCGTGACCGCGCTCAACCAGGCGGTCGCGCGCCTGCTCGAACGCTCCTTCCCGCTAGCCTGGATCGGCGGCGAAGTGTCCAACTTCACGCGCGCCAGTTCCGGCCACTGGTACTTCACGCTCAAGGACAACGCGGCCCAGGTGCGCGCGGTGATGTTCCGCGGCCGCGCGCAGTACGCCGACTTCATTCCGCGCGAGGGGGACAAGGTCGAAGTGCGCGCGCTGGTCACGCTGTACGGCGCGCGCGGCGACTATCAGATCAACGTCGAAGCGATACGCCGCGCCGGTGTCGGCTCGCTGTTCGAAGCGTTCCAGCGCCTGAAGGAAAAGCTCGACGCGGCGGGCCTGTTCCACGCCGACCGCAAGCGCGCCTTGCCGATGTTCCCGCGCGCGATCGGCATCGTCACCAGCCCGCAGGCGGCGGCGCTGCGCGATGTGCTGACGGCGCTCAAGCGGCGCGCGCCGCACGTGCGCATCGTGCTGTATCCGACGCCGGTGCAAGGACAGCTGGCGGCGGAAAAAATCGCCGCCGCCATCGACACCGCCTCGCTGCGTAACGAATGCGATGTGCTGATCGTGTGCCGGGGCGGCGGCAGCATCGAGGATCTGTGGTCGTTCAATGACGAGGATGTGGCGTACGCGGTCGCCAATTGTCGCATGCCGGTGATCTCCGGCGTCGGCCACGAGACCGACTTCACGATCTGCGACTTCGCCGCCGACCTGCGCGCGGCCACGCCGACGGCTGCGGCGGAACTAGCGGCCACGCCGCGCGCCGACTGGCTGGCCTCCCTGCGCGCGGACGCCACGGATCTGCGGCGCGCGATGCGGCGCAGCGTCAGCGAGTCGGCGCAGACGCTGGACAACTACACGCGCCGCCTGCTCAATCCCGGCGCGCAGATCAAGCAGCAGCGTTTAAAGCTGCTGGCGCTGGCCACGGCGATGATGCACGCCACCCGCATGCCGCTGTCGCAGTCGCGCTATCGATTGGATCGCCTGAGCGGCAGGATGGCCGCGCACAAGCCCGATATGCGGGCGGCGCGTTCGGCGCTGGCCGGGTTGCGGCACCGCGCCGCGATCAGCGTGGGCACGCAGCTGGGCCGCCAGCGGCACGCGTTGGCGGCGTTGTCGTCGCAACTGGAGCTATTGAATCCGCAGCGCACGCTGGAGCGGGGCTACGCGATCGTCACCGACGCCAAAGGCGCCATCGTGCGCGCGCCGGCGCAGCTGCAGCCGCGCAGCACGCTGGCCCTGCGGCTGGCCGAGGGCAGCGCGCAGGTCGGCGTGGATTCCGTGCAGCCGGCGCTGGACTAGAGGCGACTGCGCCCCCGCCAGACCGGGCTCGTGCCCCGTACGGGGACTCGGCGTCCGCGTACGCCCCCATGACGCAGCGGCGCGTGCCACCGTCACGCCGCCCGGGTTTCAGCCGGCCGACAGCATCGCCGACATGCCGATCAAGGTCGGATATTTTTCGGTGATGACGTAGGTCGGGATATGCGACAGATAATCCGAGAAGCGCCCCTTCTGCTCGAAGCGCGCGCGGAAACCCGAACGCTCGAAGAATTCGCTCATCTGCGGCACGATGCGCCCGCCGATATAGATACCGCCCTTGGCGCCCAAGGTCAGCGCCACGTTGCCGGCCACGGTGCCGAGCATCTCGCAGAAGGCTTCCAGCGTCTCCTCGCACACCGGGCACAGACGATGCAGCCCGCGCTCCATGATCTCGGTGGTGCTCAGATTGCGCGGCTCCACCCGCGCGCGCTCGCACAGCGCCCGGTACACCAGCACCAGCCCGATTCCGGACACCAGCCGCTCGCTCGAGACATGTTCGTGATAGCGGCGCGCATAGCGCAGGATCTCGATCTCGCGCTCGTTCATCGGCGCGAAGGTGCTGTGCCCTCCTTCGCTGTCGATGGCGATCCAGCGCCCCTCCACGCCCGCCGGCACCAGGCCGGACACGCCCAAGCCGGCGTCGGCGCCGACCAGGCCGATCATCGCGCCGGCGCGGGCCACGCCGCCGCCGATCTGGCGCTTGTGGTCCGCCGCCAGATACGGCAAGGCGCTGGCCAGCGCGGTGAAGTCGTTCACCACCACCAGCGACTTCAAACTGAATTGCGAGCACACCGCCTCGATCGAAAACGACCAGTGGTGATTGGTCATCGTCACCCAGTCGCCGTCGATCGGGTTGGCGATGGCGATGCCGGCGAAGCGCGCCTGGTAACCGCCCGCCGTCACCGTGGGCGTCTGCGACAAATAGGCCACCAGCGCCGCGCCCAGGGTCGGGTAGGCGGCGCAGTCGGTCACCCAGATGGCGTCGATTTGATTGGGCGCCGTCTCCAGGCCGAAACTGGCGCTGGTGCCGCCGATGTCGGCCAGCAGGCGCGGCCCGTGCGCGAGGTGCGAAAA
>DASVTJ010000043.1:0-4625 GCA_036387635.1 Duganella sp. | reverse complement strand
CGCATGGTGCAGACGATCGGGTCCTCGAACAGTTTCGAGATGTGCAGGTGCGCCGGCGGCTCGTCCCAGTTGGCGATCACCAGGTCCATCTCGCCGTCCGAGAGCATGCGCAGGTAGTCGGCGCCGGCGCCCATGCCGTGGATCGCGACCCGGCTATTGGGCGAACCGCGGCGCACGGCGGCGACCACGTTCGGCAGGAACTGGGTGTCGAGATAGTCGGGGGCGGCAATATGAAAAGTGCGCGCCGCTGCCTCGGGCACGAAGGCGGACTTCTTGACGAACAGGCTCTCGGCCTCGTCGAGGATGCGCTTGGCGGGTTTGAGCAGGCTTTCGCCGTGCTGGGTCGGCACCATGCCGCGCGCGCCGCGCACGAGCAGCGGGTCGCCCGTCAGTTCGCGCAGTTTGCGCAGCGAAGCCGAGATCGAGGGCTGCGGCTGATTCAGCTTGAGCGCGACGCGGGAGACGTTTTTTTCAACCAGCAGCAGGTAGAGAATGCGGATCAGGTGGAGATCCAGGTGTTGCGGCAGGGCGGCCATGAGACTATATGAGAATGAATAGGTTATACGGGAATCGATATGTTTAATATACTCTAATGTTCATGTGGCCGGTATCAAATCCGTTTATCTTCTGTAAATTAGCCACATCCTCGACCGGAAAGAATTCATGGAATTATTCGCCTATCTGATCCCGTACGGCCTTGAGTGGCTAAACCTGATCGTCCGCTGGCTGCACGTCATCACCGGCATCGCCTGGATCGGCGCCTCGTTCTACTTCGTGTGGCTGGATAACTCGATTCGCCCGCCGGCGCCCGGCTCGGAGCTGGCGAAAAAAGGCGTGTCGGGCGAGCTGTGGGCGGTGCACGGCGGCGGCTTCTACAACCCGCAAAAATACTTGGTGGCCCCGGCCGAACTGCCAAAGGAGCTGCACTGGTTTAAGTGGGAGGCCTATTCCACCTGGCTGTCCGGCATCGCGCTGCTGACGATCGCCTATTACTTCAACGCCCAGGCGATGATGATCGATAAATCCGTGGCCGACATCAGCAGCCTGCAGGCGATCGGCATCGGCGTCGGCACCTTGGTCGTCGGCTGGACCGTCTACGATCTGCTGTGCCGCTCCCCGCTGGGCAAGCACGATCTGTGGTTCGGCATTGTGGTGTTCGCGCTGATCGTCGCGGCGGCCTACGGCCTGACGCATGTGCTGAGCGGGCGCGCCGCCTACATCCACGTCGGCGCGCTGATCGGCACCATCATGGTCGGCAATGTGCTGATGCTGATTATCCCCGGCCAGCGCAAGATGGTCGAGGCCATGTCGGCCGGCCGCACGCCCGATCCGGTCCACGGCCAGAAGGCCAAGCAGCGCAGCGTCCACAATAACTACTTCACGTTGCCGGTGTTGTTCATCATGATCAGCAACCACTACGCGATGACCTACCGCCACGACCATGCTTGGCTGGTGCTGGCGTTGATCATGGCGGCTGGCGTCTTCATTCGCCACTTCTTCAATCTGCGCCACAAGGGCCGCGTCGAATGGCGCTATCCGGCGATCGGCGTCGCGCTGCTGGCCGGCGTGGCGGTGGCGATCGCGCCGGCGCGTCCCGTTGCGGTCGCGAAGGCGGCCGATCCTGTGGCGGAATTCGCCAACGTGAAGACCATCATCGAACATCGCTGCGCGTCCTGCCACGCCGAACGGCCGACGCAAGCCGGCTTCGCGGCGGCGCCGTTGGGAGTGATGCTGGAGAGCGCCGACCAGATTCACCAGAACGCCGAGAAAATCTACAAACAGACGGTCCAGCTGAAAGCCATGCCGCTGGCGAACCTGACCCAAATGACCGATGCCGAACGGGCGCAAGTCGCGGCCTGGTATGAAGCCGGCGCTAAATGAGAGAACCGCATATGAGCACTTCGAAAGCACAACTGGCGCAATGGATCGACGACCACTTCGACGAGGAGGTCGGCGTGTTGCAGCAGCTGCTGCGCGTGCCGACCGATACGCCGCCGGGGAACAACGCGCCGCACGCGGACATGGTGGCCGATCTGGTGAAGGCCTACGGCTGGACCGCCGAAAAGCACGCGGTGCCGCAGCAGCAGGTGCGCGACTACGGCATGGAGACGATCACCAATCTGATCGTGCGCCGTCCGTACCAGGCCGGCGGCCCGACCGTGGCGCTCAACGCCCATGGCGACGTGGTCCCTCCGGGCGACAACTGGACTTATCCGCCGTATGGCGGCGTGGTGGAAAACGGCTTCATTTACGGCCGCGCGGCCGCCGTCTCCAAGTGCGACTTCGCCACCTACATTTTCGCCACGCGCGCGCTGGAGGCGTTGGCGGCGTTTGGCACACCGCTCAAGGGCGGCCTGGAGCTGCACTTCACCTATGACGAGGAATTCGGCGGTTTGCTGGGGCCGGGCTGGCTACTCGAACAAAAGCTGACCAAGCCCGATTACGTCATCGCCGCAGGGTTCAGCTACAACATCGTCACCGCGCACAACGCCTGCTTGCAACTCGAGATCACGGTCAACGGCAAGTCCGGTCACGGCGCGATGCCGGAAACGGGCCACGATGCGCTGCAGGCGGCCGCCAAGATCCTCAACGCGATCTACGACCAGCTGCCGGAGCTGAAGAAGATCAAGTCCAAGGTGGCCGGTATCGACTCGCCGACGATGCTGGTGGGCCGCATCGATGGCGGCACCAACACCAACGTCGTGCCGGGCAAGGTGGTCTTGAAGATGGACCGCCGCATGATCCCGGAGGAGGAACCGGCGCAGGTGGAGGCGCAAGTGCGCGCGCTGATCGAGGACGCGGTGCGCGGCATGCCTGGCATCAGCTTGGAGATCAAGCGCCTGCTGCTGTCGCACGCGCTGCGCGAGCAGCCGGGGACGGAGAAGCTGGTCGCCAGCCTGCAGCAAAACGCGCAAACTTACATCGGCGAGCTGATACCGGCGCAGGGCACGCCGCTGTACGCGGACGCGCGCCTGTACGGCGAACACGGTATCCCGGCGGTGCTGTACGGCGCCGGTCCTCGCACGGTGCCCGAATCGAACGCCAAAAAAGCCGACGAGCGCCTCAACCTCGACGACCTGCGCAAGGCCACCAAGGTGATCGCCGCAACCCTGCTCGATTTCCTCGGCCAACCAAACCCCGAGGGTCAAGTCTGACAATCGTACACGGCCTGGTCTTTAGCCTGGCCTAGCGACCAGCTCGTGTCCGAATGTCAGACTTAACCCGGGGTGGGGTAGCGCACGGCTGGGGCAATCAAGATTGCCGTATGATATGGAAATTAATATATATACGGCAGGCCTGTGCTTCGATACGAGTTGATCAGTTGCCATGATTGCGGTGTGCTGCACCAGTACCGCCCCGTGCGGCCGCGCGAAAAGGCGCGCTGCGTGCGCTGTGGCTCCGTCCTCTATCGCGGCATCCACTCGGACCCGGACCGCATGGCCGCCATCACGCTGGGCGCCATCGTCGTCTTCCTCATCGCGCAGTTCTTCCCGATCGTCGAGCTTCAGGTGGGCGGCTACAGCACCAGCGCCACGCTGCTCGGGTCCATCCAGGTGCTGTGGCGCGAGAAGATGCAGGCGGTGGCCGCCGTCGTGTTCTTGTTTACGATACTGCTGCCGGCGGTGGAACTGGGATCGCTGCTGTATGTGACGATGGCGCTACGCGACGGTCGCCGTCCGCCCGGCTTCGATTATCTGCTGCGCGCCGTGGGAACCGCCCGCCGCTGGGGCATGACCGAGGTGCTCATGATCGGCATCCTGATCACCATCGTCAAGATGACCAGCCTGGCGCAGGTGATGCTACAACCGGGCCTGTTCGCCTTCGGCGCGCTGACCCTGATGCTGGCCATCGTGACCTGCTTCGATCCCAAACTGCTGTGGAACATCGGCGAACATCTGCCCGGGCCGGGGCGACCGCGTCCCTCGCAGAGGGAATTCCACTACAAATCGGTGCCCGGCGGCGCCCATCTGGAGGCGTGCCACAGCTGCGGGCTGGTGGCCTCGGTGCCGCGCAGCGCGCGCAACCAGCACTGCGAGCGTTGCGGCGCCAAGCTACACCGGCGCCGCCCCGACAGCATCGGCCGCACCTGGGCGTTCCTGTTGGCGGCCACCATCCTTTATATTCCGGCCATGCTGCTGCCGGTGATGTACACCGATTCGTTGTTCGGCACAGAGGACGATACGATCATCAGCGGCGTGCTGTTGTTCTGGAACAGCGGCTCGCAGGCGCTGGCGGTCATCATTTTCATCGCCAGTATCGTGGTGCCGGTGCTGAAGCTGGCCGCGCTCACGTTGCTGGCGTTGACGGCGCAGCGCCGCTCGCGCTGGCGCCCGCAGGAGCGCACGGCGCTGTACCGGATCGTGGAATTCGTCGGCCGCTGGTCGATGCTCGATATTTTTGTCATCACCTTGACGGTGGCACTGGTGCGCTTTCAGACGCTGGCGGTGATCACCGCCGGTCCCGGCGCGCTGGCGTTTTGCGCCGTGGTGGTGCTGACGATGCTGGCGTCGATGCAGTTCGACCCGCGCCTGATTTGGGATGCAACCGATTCAAATGGAGAAAAACATGCCTGAAAACGAAGGCGGCCAGCTGCCGCTGCACGAGCCCCATGTGGAGAAGGCCAG
>DASVTJ010000042.1:0-6992 GCA_036387635.1 Duganella sp. | reverse complement strand
TCGCTGGACACCACCCTCGGCCTGCTGGACCGGATACCGCCGGAAAAGCTGGTGATCACCGAGTCCGGCATCATGGTGCCGGAAGACGTCAAGCTGATGCGCGACGCCAATGTGCACGCATTCCTGGTCGGCGAAGCCTTCATGCGCGCGCCCGATCCGGGCGCCGAGTTGCGCCGCTTGTTCAACTAATGGTTGGAACCTCAGGCCTGCGACGCGTGCAGTGGTAAAACCGCCTCGGCGGCGATCTCGACGCGGTCGCGGCCGCGCTCCTTGGCGCAGTACAAGGCTTTGTCGGCGCGCAGCATGATGCTGTCGAGATCCTCTTCCGGACTGACTTGGCAGGCAATTCCGATGCTCACCGTATAAGGCGGCAACGTCGCAGGCGCGCCCCGCTGGTCGCCGTCCGTTTCGGAGCGCTGTGCCCGCAATGCCGTTTGGATGCGCTCGGCGACATGATGTGCACGCTCCAGTCCGGTACCCGGCAACAGCACGATAAACTCTTCGCCGCCCACCCTGGCAACGTGGTCCGACACCCGCAAGCCTTTGGCGATCACCGCCGCCACGTCGGTCAAAACGCGATCGCCGGTGGAGTGTCCATAGCAATCATTAATCGCCTTGAAGTAGTCGAGATCGATGCTCAGCATCGTCATGACGGTCTGCTCGCGACGCATCAGCGCGTGTTCTTTCGCATAGACCTCGGCAAAACCGCGGCGGTTCAGCACCTGCGTCAACGGGTCCAACGTCGAGCGTCGCTCCAGCAGTGCTTGTAACCGGCGCGTGGCGACCGTCATGAATCCCACGGTCAGCAGCAGGGTCATAAAATGGTTGTTGATTAAATACAGGTTCGGGTGCGTGCCGATGCCGAATAAGTGAACATCGCTGCCGCTGTGCGTCATGGCCAAGACGCCGCGCATCAATACGATCAGCGACTGGAATAACATCAGCAGGCCGAAAAACACCGTTGAAAAATGGCGTTCGCCATAACCCCAAATCAGCACCACTTGGTAGGAATATAAAACAAATGCCAGGATTGAAAATGTCGCGATACGACCGGAATAACTTGGACTGACGATAACGTAATAGCCGCTGGCCGCCATGCCCAGCACCCAGACGAAATGAAATAGCGACCAGGAGCATTCGCGGCTGTAAAACATCTGCGTGCCGATCAAGCCGAAGCCCAGTCCCCATAAAATGGCGGCATTCGCCACCAGTGGCGACAATAATGTGCCGAGGTATCCACTTGGCGACGCGTGGATCGCGTAGCCGAACGCCAAAAATATCAGGCTGATCGCCCATTGCTTCAAGCCTTTAATTTCCCTTGGAAAACTTGAATGCGCGGAATACAGGACGACACTCATCGCGACGGCCATTACGGTCGACATCAAAACAATAGTGGCGGGATCGAGTGGCATAACTTGCGGATCGGTAGCTGACCAATAGAGAGTTATGGTTAAATTCTAGTCCAGTTCCACATTTGCCGGAAAGTTAACAGCTCCTAGTACGCTGCGGCGCACAAAAATACGACGAAATACTGCCGCTCCATGCCAAATGTTGGCGCTTTCGCGCTAATAAATGGCACGTACCGGATAAAAAAAGCCGCCGACGCCAGCGAAACGGTGAACCGTTCGTGGCGGGGGCGGCTGGGCGGCTAGTTAGCGGGCGGCGCTTGGACGTAGCGGTGTTGTGGTTTTCTTAACGGCGGGATCGAGCGCCAGCGTGATTCCGGGTACCCGATCACCCTGTAAAGTCATACTGAAAGTCATCAATTCGTCGCGGCGGAAGGCGTGGACTTCCACTGTCGAATCGACGCCATAGCGCGACAGCAGCGCCTCCAGATTGGTGGCGGTGACGCGCAAGCCGTCGATCGCGACCAATAAGTCGCCGGCGGATAAACCGGCCAGATGCGCGGCGCCATTCTCGTGGACGCTTGATAATTTACAGTCGGTGCCCTCCCGGCCGATATTCGCATCCAGACTCGGCTTCGACGATTTACGCTCGTCGTTATATTTAACGCCGAACGGCGCCAGCATTTTAGCCAGCGGCACATCCTCGGTGCCCCGAATATACTTATCAAAGAATGGCTTGAAGCGGCCCCCGCTGATTTCATCGACCAGCGCTTCGACTTCGGCAGGCGTTACGCCTCGCCCCCCGCCGCTATAAAAGTCGCGTCCATAACGCTGCCATAAAGCGCGCATGACATCGTCGAGCGATTTCTTACCGCCGGTTTTGGCACGAATACTCAAATCCAACGCCAAACCAATCAGCGAACCTTTCGTGTAATAACTAATGATTGCATTTGGCGCATTTTCATCTTGGCGATAGTATTTACCCCAAGCATCAAAACTCGACTCGGCGACGCTTTGTTTGGTACGGCCGCTGCCGCGCAGCACATTGCCAATCGTTTTGCCTAGCAGCTTGAAATAGACCGGTTCGGCGATCAAGCCGGCGCGCACCAGCATCAGGTCGTCGTAGTAGCTGGTGAAGCCTTCAAACAGCCACAGTAGAGGCGAGTAATTTTCCACTTGCAGGTCGTAAGGCGCGAACGCCGCCGGCTTGATGCGTTTGACGTTCCAGGTATGAAAGTATTCGTGGCTGCACAAACCCAGGTACTGCAAGTAGCCGTCGCTGATGTCGTTGCTGGTGGCCGCCGTGCTCGGCAGGTCGGCGCGGGCGCAGATCAGCGCGGTCGAGGCGCGATGCTCGAGGCCGCCGTAACCGTCGCCGACCGCCAGCGTCATGAACACATAGCGGTCCATCGGCGCCTGCTTCGACTTCGGCTCGAAAAAGGCGATCTGTGTTTCGCAGATGCGTTTCAGGTCGGCGCTCAGGCGCGCCATGTCCAGGTTCGGCACCCGGCCGCTGATGACGATGTCGTGCGGGATGCCGTGCGCCTTGAAGGTGGCCAGCGCGAAGTCGCCCTGCTCCACCGGATGGTCGATCAGTTCATCATAGTTGGCGGCGATGTACGTGCCAAAACCATAACGCTTGGCCTTCAACTCCGGCAGCGAGGTCGCCACGCGCCACGTTTGCGCCGCGTCATCGTCGGGGCGCTGGATGTCGACCACGTGCGGCTGGTCCTCCTGTCCCAGCACGCGCAGGAACACGCTGGTGCCGTTGAAGAACGCGTGGTTCTGGTCCAGATGCGCGGCGCGCACCGACAAGTCCCAGGCGTAGACTTCGTAGTGCAGCGTGAGCGACGATGGCTCTTTGAGCCGGTCCTTTTGCGCCGCCGCCTGCCACGAGTGCTTATCGAGCTTGGTCAGCGCGACCGGTTCGCCGTTCGACTCGGCGCGGACACGCACAATGTTGCGGGAAAATTCACGGATCATGTAACTGCCGGGGATCCACGCCGGCAGCGCGAAGACCTGGCCGTCCGGCGATGGCGCGTCGACCGTCAGCGTGACGTGGAACAGGTGCGCCGCCAGATCATGGCCGACGATCGCATAGGCGATGGTGGCGTTCTTGTTCGGTTTCTTCATCTTGGTCCTGGGCTTGAGCTGGGAATTGATCATTGAATCGATCTTGGGTTTGACTTTCAGGTTGAGCTTTGTTCTGAGCTTTGCCCTGATCATGGCGCTGCCAGATCGTCGGGCGTGTCGATGTCGCGCACCACGCCGGCGTCGTCGACCCGCACCTCGCTCACCGCATGGGTTTTTAAAATCTCGCGCGCGCCTTGGTCGCCCGATAGCGCCAACAGCAGCGGCAAATGAAAATGACCAAAGGCGACCGGATTGCCGCGCCGCCCTTGATACACCGGGGCGGCGATGCGCGCGCCCCGCTCCACCGCCGCGGCCAGCGCGCGGATGGTTTCCGGCAGCACGTGCGGCATGTCGCCCAGCGCGATGACCCAGCCTTCCGCGCCGCTGGTGTGTTCGATCGCCGTCAGCAGCGACTCCCCCATGCCAAGATCGGCGTCGGCGCACACGCGCACTTCACATCCCAGCGCGCCAAGCAGCGACGCCACCTTGTTGTCACCGGGACGCACGATCGCCAGCACGCGCGGCAGCGCCGCCAGCATATTCCTGGCGCTGGCCACCACCACGGCGTCGCCGCCGGCCAGCGGTTGCAGCAGCTTGTTTTGCACGCCGGACGGGTCGAACCGCTTGCCCCGTCCGGCCGCCAGCAAAATACCCGTCAGCGCCATGCCGCCGGCGCCCTACGCCGCGCTCAAGTTGAACGGCAGCTTGCGCAAGCGCTTGCCGGTCAACTTGAACAACGCATTGGCGAAGGCCGGCGCCAGCGGCGGCAGTCCTGGTTCGCCGATGCCGGTCGGCGCCTCGTTCGACGGCACGATGTGGACGTCGATCACCGGCATGTCGGTCATGCGCGCCACGCTGTAGTCGCTGAAGTTCTGCTGTTCCACCACGCCGTCCTTCAGCGTGATGGCGGCGCCCGGCAACGTCATGCCAAGGCCCATCAGGGCAGCGCCCTGAATCTGCGCCTCGATCGTCAGCGGATTGACGGCCGTGTTGCAGTGGACGCCGGCGGTGACCTTGTGCAGCTTCGGCGTGCCATCCTTGGCCGACGCCACCACCACGTAGGCCACCACGGTGCCGAACGATTCGTGCATCGCCACGCCCCAGGCCTGGCCCTTGGGCAAAGCCTTTTTGCCGTAGCCGGATTTGGCGACCGCCAGCTCCAGCGCGGCGATATGGCGCGCGCCCTTCTCGCCGGCCAGCTTTTTGCGGTAGGCGACAGGGTCCATTTTGGCCGCGTGCGCGGCTTCGTCGATCAGCGTTTCCATCACAAACGCGGTGTGGGTTGCGCCGACGGAGCGCCACCACAGCACCGGGACGTTGGCCTTGACCGCGTGCGCGCTCAGGTTGAGCGGCACGTCGTACGGCTCGCCCATGCCTTCGACCATGGTCGAATCGACGCCGTCCTTCATCATCACCGCTTCGAACGGCGTGCCGGTGATAATCGACTGGCCGACGATGACGTGGTTCCACGCGACGATGCCGCCCTTGGCATCAAGTCCGAGATCGGCGCGGTGCACATGGGAGGGGCGATAGTAGCCGCCCTTGATGTCGTCCTCGCGGCTCCAGACCACCTTGACCGGTTCGGACTTGCCGGCGGCCTTCCACGCCTTGGCGACATTGACCGCTTCGACCAGATAGTCGGAGGTCGGCACCGCGCGACGGCCGAAGCCACCGCCGGCCGTCATCGTGTTGAGCACCACCTGTTCCGGCTTCAGGCCGGCGGTGGCGGCGATGGCGCCGTGGTCGAAGGTCTGGAACTGCGAGCCGGCCCACACCGTGCAACCGTCCGCGCGCAGATCGACCACGCAGTTGAGCGGCTCCATCGGCGCGTGCGCCAGATACGGAAACTCGTAGACGGCCGAGATTTTTTTGGCCGCGCCCGCCAGTTTGGCGGTGTCGGCCTTGCGCACCGGCGTGCCGGGCTTTTGCGAGAGCGCCTTGAACTCGGCCAACTGCTTGTCGCTGCTGACTTTTTCGACGCCGCTGGTGTCCCACTCGATGACCAGCGCCTCGCGGCCCATCTTGGCCGGCCAGTAGCCGTCGGCCACCACCACCACGCCGCTGCCGCCGCGATCGGTCGACACTTGCAGCACCTCGATCACGCCCTTGATGGCCTTGGCCTTGGTGGCGTCGAACTTGGCGACCTTGGCGCCGAACACCGGCGGCCGCGCCACCACGGCGACCTTGCTGTCGGGCGCCTTGAAGTCCATGCCGAACTGCTGCTTGCCGTTCGATTTGACGCGCGCGTCGAGCCGCTTGACCGGCTTGCCGATGATGGTGAAATCCTTGGGGTCCTTGAGCGTGACGCTGGCGGGCACCTGCTGCTTCATGGCCGCATCGGCCATCGCGCCGTAGGTGGCTTTTTGACCGGCCGGGCCGGTCAGCGTGCCTTGCGACGTCTTGACCTGCGCCGGCGACACCTTCCACTGCTCGGCGGCGGCGGCGATCAGCATCGCGCGCGCCTTGGCGCCGATCTCGCGGTACTGGATATAGGAGTGGGCGATGCTGCCCGAGCCGCCGGTGATCTGGATGCCGAAGACCGGATCCTTGTACTGCTCCCCTGCCGGCGCCAGCGCGCCGACCATCGTCGACCAGTCGGCGTCCAGTTCCTCGGCGATCAGCATCGGCAGCGAGGTTTGCACGCCCTGCCCGATTTCGATGCGGTTGACCTGCACCGTCACCGTGTTGTCGGGGGCGATGTGCAAAAAGGCGTTCGGTTGGTAGACCTTGGCCGGCGCCTGCTGCGCGTTGGCCGTGCGGCCACCGACCGGAAGGCAGAAGCCCAGCACCAAGCCGCCACCGGCGACGGCGCCGGCCTTCATGAAGCTACGGCGCGACACGCCAGCCGCCTGCGACGGGGACGGGGCGCCCGGTACCAGCGAGGCGAGTTTGTCCTGGGCCAGATTGTCCTGATTAAGCCATTCGATACGCATACGTGCTCCTTAAGCGATGGCGTTGGCGGCGTCTTTGATGGCGGCGCGTATGCGTTGATAGGTGCCGCACCGGCAGATATTGCCGCTCATGGCGCTGTCGATGTCGGCGTCGGACGGCTTTTTGTTCGTGCGCAGCAGCGCGGTCGCGCTCATGATCTGGCCACTCTGGCAGTAGCCGCACTGCGGCACGTCGAGCTTGACCCAGGCGTCCTGCACGGCTTTTCCGACCTTGTCGTTTTCCATCGCCTCGATGGTGGTGATGTTCTGGCCGACGGCGGCCGAAATCGGCGTCACGCAGGAGCGGATCGGCTCACCGGCCAGATGCACGGTGCAGGCGCCGCACAGGGCCGCGCCGCAGCCGAACTTGGTGCCGGTCATGTTCAGGTTATCGCGCAGCGCCCACAAGATCGGCGTCGACGGATCGGCATCGACCTGCATGTCCTTGCCGTTGATATTCAAGGTGATCATTCACTACTCCTGGAGGGATACTAGTTTGGTATATTTTTTATAAATTCACGGCGCGGTCCTTTTCAGGCCGCGCCGCTTGGGTGCCGCTGGTGTGCTGCCTTACTGCGAGACG
>DASVTJ010000041.1:0-3689 GCA_036387635.1 Duganella sp. | reverse complement strand
GACCGAGCGGTTGTGGCCGAGGTGGACCACTTCGACGCCGTTCGATTGCAGGATGCGGCGCATGATGTTGATCGAGGCGTCGTGGCCGTCGAACAGCGAGGCGGCGGTGACGAAGCGGATTTTGTTGTTCAGGCGCGGCTGGTCCGGCACGGCGGCGATTTTCGGCGTTGAGAGGTCGTTCATGGTGTCCCTTTATTTTTTTGCTTTATTTGGCGATGCATCTGGCGATCCATCTGGCGATGATATTAACGTTGGATGAACGTCAAGCGGCGCGTTGCTGGCTGAATTGCGCCATCAGGCGCGCCTTCTCGGCGTGAAACACCGCCACCGCTTTTTCCTTCACATGGCCGAAACCGCGCACCTTTTCCGGCAAGCCCGCCAGCTCCACGGCGAGCGCGTGGTTTTCCACGGTAAGCTGCCCGATCAGATCGGTCACCATCGCGCGATATTCGACGATCAGCGCGCGTTCCATCTTGCGTTCTTCGGTGCGGCCGAAGATGTCGAAGGCGCCGCCGCGCAGTCCTTTGAACTTGGCCAGCAGTTTGAACGCGCTCCACATCCAGGAGCCGAATTCCGCCTTGACCAGATGGCCCTTGGCGTCCTTCTTCGAGAACATAGGCGGCGCCAGATTGAACTTGACCGAAAAGTCGCCCTCGAACTGCTGCTTGAGCTGTTCGACAAAGCGTCCGTCCGTGTACAAGCGCGCCACCTCGTATTCATCCTTGTAAGCCAGAAGTTTGAAGTAGTATTTGGCGACGGCGGTCGACAGCTTGTTCCCCAGTCCCAGCGCGGTTTCCTTCGCGCGCACCTGCGACACCAGCTGCTCGTAGCCGGCGGCATAGGCGGCGTTTTGATAGTCGGTCAGGAACTGCACGCGCTTGGCGACGATGTTTTCCAGGCTTTGCGGCATCTGCACCACGATCGCCTGCGTCGGCATGGCCACGCGCTCGACGCGCTTCAAGTCCACGGCGGCGCGGCGGCCCCACAGGAAGCTCTTCTTGTTGGACGCGATACCGACGCCATTGAGTTCGATGGCACGCAGCAGCGACGCCTCGGTCAGCGGAATGCGTCCCTTCTGCCACGCGTAACCGAGCATGAACAGGTTGGCGGCGATGGAGTCGCCCATCAGCGCGGTGGCCAGCTTGGTGGCGTCGATGAAATCGGCGGCGCCGGGGCCACCGACCGACTCCTCGATCAGCGCGCGCACCTCCGCCACCGGATACTGCCAGTCGGCGTTTTGCGCGAAGGTGCCGGGCGGCTGCTCGTGCAGGTTGATGACGGCCAGCGTGCGGCCCGGACGCATCTTCGACACCGCGTCGGCGGCGCCGGCGGTCAGCATGTCGCAGCCGAGGATGACGTCCGCCTCGCCGGTGGCGATGCGCTGCGCGCGCAGGTGCGCCGGCGACTTGGCCACTTTGACGTGCGACGTGACGGAGCCGTTTTTCTGCGACATGCCGGTCATGTCCAGCACCGACGCGCCTTTGCCTTCCAGGTGCGCGGCCATGCCCATCAAAGCGCCGACGGTGATGACGCCGGTGCCGCCGATGCCGTTGATCAGGATGTTGTAGGGCTGCTCGCACGATGGCAGCGCCGGCTCGGACAGCGCGCCGAAGCCGTCGTCGATGTCGGCGCCGGCTTCGTTTTTAGCGACGCCGGTCTTGGTCTTTTTCAGCGCGCCGCCTTCCACCGTGACAAAGCTCGGGCAGAAGCCTTTCACGCACGAGTAGTCCTTGTTGCACGACGATTGATCGATGGTGCGTTTGCGGCCGAACTCCGTCTCCTTCGGCAGGATGGAGGTGCAGTTCGACTGCACGCCGCAGTCGCCGCAGCCTTCGCACACGGCCTCGTTGATGACCATGCGCTTGGCCGGGTCGGGGAACTCGCCTTTTTTACGGCGGCGGCGCTTCTCGGCGGCGCAGGTCTGGTCGTAGATCAGCACCGACACGCCCTCGACCTCGCGCAGCTCGCGCTGGACGGCATCCATGTCCTTGCGGTCGTGCAGGCTGACGATCGATGGCAGCGCGCCGCGATCCGTATAGCGGCCCAGGTCCTCGGTCACCAGCGCGATGCGTTTCACCCCTTCTGCGGCCATCTGCTGCGCGATCATCGGCACCGACGTGATGCCGTCGACCGGCTGGCCGCCCGTCATAGCCACGGCGTCGTTGTACAAAATCTTGTAGGTCATGTTGACCTTGGCTGCCACCGCCGCGCGGATCGCCAGATAGCCGGAGTGGAAATAGGTGCCGTCGCCGAGGTTCTGGAACACGTGCGGAATTTTGGAGAACGCGGCCTGGCCGATCCACGGCGCGCCTTCGCCGCCCATGTGCGTGGTCAGCTTGTTGAACTCGGGGTAGATCGACGTCGCCATCACGTGGCAGCCGATGCCGGCCAGCGCCAGGCTGCCCTCCGGGACCTTGGTGGACGTGTTGTGCGGGCACCCGGAGCAGTAGAAGGCCGGGCGGAACGGCGTGCCGATGGCCTTTTTGAGCACCGCGTCCTTGGCGTCGAGGAAGGTCAGGCGCGCCTTGATATGGTCGCAGGTGATGGGGTCGGAAATCAGGCGCTTGATGCGGCTGGCGATCACGCGCGCCACCTGTGACACCGAGAAGTCGGCCTTGGAGGTCAGCAGCCATTCGCCGCGCGGCGCCACCCACTCGCCTTTTTCGTCGAACTTGCCGATCACGCGCGGGCGCACGTCGTCGCGCCAGTTGTACAACTGTTCCTTGAGCTGGTACTCGACGATCTGGCGCTTTTCCTCGACCACCAGGATTTCGTCGAGGCCCTGCGCGAATTCGCGCACGCGGTCCGGCTCCAGCGGCCATGGCATCGCCACCTTGAACAGGCGCAGGCCGACGTCGGCCGCCATGTTCTCGTCGATGCCCAGTTCCTCCAGCGCCTCGAGCACGTCCAGATACGATTTGCCGGAGGCGATGATGCCGAGCTTCGCGTCAGGACTGGTGATGGTGGTGTGATTGAGTTTGTTCTCGCGCGCGTACGCCAGCGCCGCGTAGATTTTATAGTCCTGCATCAGCGCTTCCTGATTGCGCGCCTGCTGACCCAGCGGAATGCTGGACAGGCGCGCGTTCAGGCCGCCCTCGGGCATGACGAAATCGTGCGGAATCCTGACGTCGACGCGGAACGGATCGGCGTCGACGGAGGCCGACGATTCGACCGTGTCGGCCAGCGCCTTGAACGCCACCGTGCAGCCGGAAAAGCGCGACATGGCCCAGCCGTGGATGCCCAGGTCCAGGTACTCCTGCACGTTACATGGATACAGCACCGGAATCATCGACGCCGAAAACAGATGGTCCGACTGGTGCGGCAACGTTGACGAATAGGCGCCGTGGTCGTCGCCGGCGACGAGCAGCACGCCGCCGTGCTTCGAGGTGCCGGCGTGGTTCATGTGCTTGAAGACGTCGCCGCAGCGGTCCACGCCCGGCCCTTTGCCGTACCACATGGCGAACACGCCGTCGTATTTGGCCTCGCCGATCAGATCGACCTGCTGCGAGCCCCAGACGGCGGTTGCCGCCAGGTCCTCGTTTACGCCGGGCACGAACTGCACGTGGTGCGCTTCGAGATGCGGCTTGGCCTTCCACAGGTTCTCGTCGAGGCCGCCGAGCGGCGAGCCGCGATAGCCGGAGATGAAGCCGGCGGTGTTCAAGCCGGCGGCCTGGTCGCGCACGCGCTGC
>DASVTJ010000040.1:0-2330 GCA_036387635.1 Duganella sp. | reverse complement strand
GTTCGACGCCATCATCCAGCGCAAGGACCCGCCGTTCGATATGGAGTACATCTACGGCACCTACATGCTGGAGATGGCCGAAAAGCAGGGCGCCAACGTCTTCAACAAGCCGTCGACGATCCGCGACCACAACGAAAAGCTCGCCATCGCCCAGTTCAGCGAGTTCACCTCGCCGACGCTGGTGACGGCCGACGAGGCGCGCATCCGCGCCTTCCAGGCCGAGCACGGCGACGTCATCCTCAAGCCGCTCGACGGCATGGGCGGCACCGGCATCTTCCGCGTCAAGCCGGACGCGATGAACCTGGGCGCCATCATCGAGACGCTGACCGACAACGGCAAGCGCACGATCATGGCCCAGCGCTTCATCCCCGAGATCGACAAGGGCGACAAGCGCATCCTGGTCATCGGCGGCAAGCCGGTGCCGTTTTCGCTGGCGCGCATTCCGCAAAACGGCGAAGTGCGCGGCAATCTGGCCGCCGGCGGCCTGGGCGTGGCGCAGCCGCTGACCGACCGCGACTTCGAAATCGCGCATGCCCTTGGCCCGGTTCTAGCCGCGCGCGGCTTGTTACTGGTAGGATTGGACGTGATCGGGGATTGCTTGACGGAAGTCAATGTTACCAGCCCGACTTGTTTCCAGGAGATCACGCAGCAGGCCGGCTTCCCGGTGGCGGCGATGTTCATGGACGCGGTGGAGGCGGCGGTCGACGTCGCCAAGGCCGCGGCGGCCACGTCCCGATGACGTGTCTTCAAAATAATTTTGCCGGATGGCCTCAAAACCGTCCGCGCTCACTGGCGGTTTAAGAATATGGTTGGCATACTGCTTATGACGCACGCACCCTTGGGACAGGCGTTCATTGCCGCCTGCGCCCATGTGTTTCGTGGTCCAACCGAGCGGCTTGAGGCGATCGATGTGATCGCCGATCAGGACCTCGGCGAAGTCCAGGCGCTGGCGGCGGCGGCCATCCGCCGGCTCGACGACGGCGACGGCGTGTTGATCATGACCGACGTCAAGGGCGGCACGCCCGCCAATTGCTGCGACCGGTTGGCGGACGCCGGCAGGGTGGAGGTCATCGCCGGCATCAGCTTGCCGATGCTGCTGCGCGCCATTACCTACCGCCGCGATACGCTGGACGTGGTGGTCGAGATGGCGCTGGCTGGTGCGCAAAGCGGGGCGGTGCGCGTCGACAACCGGATTCGCGTCGGGCAATCCTGACGCGGTAATTTTTGTGCGGCTTATTTTGCGCGGTAGTTTTTGCGCCGATTTCTCATTGAGACAAAAGAAAAATGATTCAACAAGAACTTGAGATTATCAACAAGCTCGGTCTGCATGCCCGGGCTTCCGCCAAATTTACCCAACTGGCAGCGAAGTTCCAGAGCGACGTCTGGCTCACGCGCAACGCGCGCCGCATCAACGCCAAGTCGATCATGGGCGTGATGATGCTGGCCGCCGGCAAGGGCGCCAAGGTCACCCTGGAGGCCGACGGCCCCGATGAAAGCGAATGCGTCGCCGCCTTGTCGGCGCTGGTCAACGACAAGTTTGGCGAAGGCGAGTAATGCCCTCGGATCGCGGCCGCCCCCGCATTTTCACCGGTCCACCCATGGCTTCCTTCACCCTGCACGGCATCCCGGTCTCGCGCGGCATCGCCATCGGCCGCGCGCACAAGCTGGCGCCGGCGGCGCTCGACGTCAAGCATTACCTGGTGGCCGAGGAGCACCTCGAGGCGGAGGTGCTGCGCCTGCAGCAGGCGCTGGCCCAGGTGCACAAGGAACTGCAAACGCTGTGGAACGAGCTGCCCAAGGACGCGCCGACCGAGTTGGGCGCCTTTATCGACGTCCACGCGCTGATCCTGTCGGACCCGATGATCTCGGAGGCGCCGCTCGACATCATCCGCGCGCGCCACTACAACGCCGAATGGGCGCTGCTGACGCAGATCGACGAGCTGTCGGCGCAGTTCGACGAAATCGAGGACCCCTACCTGCGCGAGCGCAAGGCCGACATCCAGCAGGTGGCCGAGCGCGTGCTCAAGGTATTGATGGGCACCGCGCAAATCCTGCCGCCGACCACCGCCGACGGCGACGAGTTCCAGGCGCAGATGATCATCGTCGCCCACGACATCTCGCCGGCCGATATGCTGCAGTTCCGCGACCGCTCGTTCATCGGCTTCGTCACCGATGTCGGCGGCCAGAACTCGCACACCGCCATCGTCGCGCGCAGCCTGGACATCCCGGCGGCCGTCGGCATGTCGGGCGCCTCGACCCTGATCGAGCAGGACGACTGGCTGATTATCGACGGCGACGCCGGCGTGGTCGTCGCCAACCCCAGCGCGCTG
>DASVTJ010000039.1:0-4299 GCA_036387635.1 Duganella sp. | reverse complement strand
CGAAGGCAAGTTGGGTGGCTACAACTGGAACGCCAGCCTCGACGGCACTTATACCAACAGCTTCAAGTTCGCCGAGATCGAAGGCCAGGAATACAAGGAGTACGTCGGTAATTTCTACACGCGCGACCTCTACCTGCGCTGAAAGCACAACGCCAGCCTCAGCCTGTCCAAGGGCGACTGGAGCGCGATGCTGGTCCAAAACTATAGTTCCGGCTACAAGGACCAGTTGCCAAACGGCGGCAAATCGGCGCCGCCGCCCGGCTTCAATCCCGACGTCAAGGCCTACACCAAGTATGACTTGTCGGCCACGTACAGCGGTATCCGCAACACCACGATCACGGTCGGCATCCAGAATATCCTCGACACCGATCCGCCGTTCACCGCGCATAACGTCGATGAAGTGGTGGGCGCCGGCTGGGACCCGCGTGTTGCCGACCCGCGCGGGCGCTCGCTCAGCGTTTTACTGAAGTACAAGTTCCTGTAGCCTGAACCAACCGGCCGAGTGCCACGGAGGGGCGGTGTTACACTGCCGCCTTTCCCGCAAGCCTGGTCAACCACATGCAGCCGCCCGCAACGCCACCCGCAAATCCCGCAAATCCGCTGCATCCCGCGAATCCCGCCCAGACGGCCAACGCTCCGGCCGAATTGCGCGCGTACGCATTGCAATGCCTGCTGGAAAGCGATCCGACGGCGAAAGTCGTGGCAGTCGCCGCCATGGCCGCCGCCGCTGCCGCCGGCCGTTGCGCGCCGGACCCGGCCGCAACCTTGCTCGCCACGGCGGCGATCCCCGGCCGCCCGCCGCGACCGGATCTGGTGCCGCCGCGCGAAGTGGGGCGCCGCTCGATGAACACGCTCGAAGGCCGCGCCATGCTGATCCACGCGCTGGCGCATATCGAGTTCAACGCCATCAACCTGGCGTTGGACGCGCTGTGGCGCTTTCCGAACCTGCCGCCGGCTTACTACACCGACTGGCTGCTGGTGGCCGACGAAGAAGCGTTGCACTTCTCGTTGCTGGTGGCGCACTTGCGTGTGCTGGGCTACGCCTATGGAGACTTCACCGCCCACGACAGCCTGTGGGAAATGGTCGAGAAGACCACCGGCGACGTGCTGGCGCGCATGGCGCTGGTGCCGCGCACGCTCGAAGCGCGCGGCCTCGACGCCAATCCGCCGCTGCGCGCCAAGCTGGCCCAGGCCGGCGACTTGCCAGCCGCCGAGATTCTCGACATTATCTTGCGCGACGAGATCGGCCACGTCGAGATCGGCAACCGCTGGTACCGGTATTTGTGCGCGCAAGTCGGGCTGGAGCCGGGCGCCGCTTATGCCGATCTGGCACTGCGCTACCGCGCCCCGGCCTTGCGCGGACCCTTCAATTTCGACGCGCGCTTGCAAGCGGGATTCACCAAGGAAGAGGTCGACGCGTTGCGCTGAACGCCGAGAAATTCCCGGAATGCAACTCAACGACGCGAGCCGCCGCCCCCGCTAATGACACTTTGGCACCCATGGTTGCGGCCTCATCGCCGCGCTGCGTGTGTTGGACAACATATATCGTCATTTCACGAACCAACTGTCTCCATGCAATGTCGCCAATCAGTTTAAGATAGGACCGCCTCATCCGCGCCTACAAGTCGTTGGTGAGCTCTTATTCAATTCTAGCCAACAGGACGCGAAACTCATGGACGACCTTAGCGACGTAAAATTCTCACGGCGGGAGCTGCTCATCGCAGGCGCCATTTCTGCAACCGCAGTAGCCGTTCCCTCGGTGGCCGGCGCACAAAACCAGGCCGCCGCGGCGGCTTCGGCGCCGCCAGCGCCGCCGGTCATGTCCAAGGTCTCGATCCAGATCAATGGCGAAGTGCGCAAGCTCGATGTCGACACCCGTACCACCTTGCTCGACGCGCTGCGCGAAAACCTGCACCTGACCGGCACCAAAAAAGGCTGCGACCAGGGCCAGTGCGGCGCCTGCACGGTCATCGTCGACGGCCGTCGCATCAATTCCTGCCTGACACTTGCCGTAATGCACGAAGGCGCCAAGGTCACAACCATCGAAGGGCTGGGTACGCCCGGCAAGCTGCATCCGATGCAAGCGGCCTTCGTCAAGCACGACGGTTACCAGTGCGGCTACTGTACGCCGGGGCAGATCTGTTCGGCCTTGTCCGCGATCGAAGAGATCAAGCAGGGCATCCCGAGCCATGTCAGCCCGGACCTGACCGTGCGTCCTTTGCTGAACGCCAGCGAACTGCGCGAACGCATGAGCGGCAACATCTGCCGCTGCGGCGCTTATTCCAACATCATCGACGCCATCAGCGAAGTCGCAGGGAGTGCCGCATGAAGGCCTTTACTTATCAGCGCGCGCAAACGTCAGCGGAGGCCGCAACCGCCGCCGCCCGCACACCGAACGCCAAATTCATCGCCGGCGGCACCAACCTGCTCGACCTGATGAAGCTCGAGATTGAAACCCCGTCCCACCTGATCGACGTCAATGCCGTCGCCGGCCTCGACAAGATCGAAGCCACGCCACAAGGCGGCCTGCGCATCGGCGCCATGGTGCGCAACACCGATCTGGCCGCCGACGAGCGCATCCGCCGCGACTACGGCGTGCTGGCGCGCGCGCTGCTGTCGGGCGCGTCGGCGCAGCTGCGCAACAAGGCCACCACGGCCGGCAACCTGTTGCAGCGCACGCGTTGCCCATATTTTTACGATACCAACCAGGCCTGCAACAAGCGCGTGCCCGGCAGCGGCTGCTCCGCGATCGGCGGCTACAGCCGCCAACATGCGATTGTCGGCGTCAGCGATGAATGTATCGCCACCAATCCCAGCGACATGGCGGTTGCCATGCAAGTGCTCGATGCCGTGGTGGAAACCGTGCGTCCCGACGGCTCGACACGCACCATTCCGATGGCGGACTTCCACCGCCTGCCCGGCAAAACCCCGCACATCGAAACCACGCTGATGCCGGGCGAGATGATCACCGCCGTGACGTTGCCCAAGCCGCTGGGCGGCAAACACTTCTACCGCAAGGTGCGTGACCGTTCGTCGTACGCCTTCGCGCTGATCTCGGTCGCAGCCATCGTGCAAGCGGACGGCAGCGGACGGGTCGCGCTCGGCGGCGTCGCCCACAAGCCGTGGCGCACGCCCGGCGCCGACGAGAGCATGCCGCGCGGCGCCAAAGCCGTGGCCGCCCAGTTGCTGGCCGGCGCCAAGACGACGCAAGACAACGCGTTCAAGATCACCCTGGTTCAGCGCACGCTTGAAGGTGTGCTGGCGGATGCGAAGAAAGCCTGACGCCATGAAATTTACTACACCCGCCACCACCAATCCGATCGACCAGTTGAAGGTCGTCGGCAAGCCCCTCGACCGTATCGACGGGCCGATGAAGACCACCGGCACCGCGCCGTACGCCTATGAGCAGAACGAGGCCGTGCCGAACGCCGCCTACGGCTATGTCGTCGGCGCCGCCATCGCCAAGGGCCGCATCGTGTCGATGGACATCGCCGCCGCCAGGCGCGCGCCCGGTGTCATCGCCATCGTCAACGCCGACAACGCCGGCAAGCTGGCCAAAGGCAAGATGAACACCGCCAAGCTGCTCGGCGGACCGGAGATCGAGCATTATCACCAGGCCGTCGCGCTGGTGGTCGCCGAAACGTTCGAGCAGGCGCGCGCCGCCGCCCAATTGGTGAAAGTGAATTACGCCGCCACCAAGGGCGCCTACGATCTGGCCAAGGAAAAAGACAAGGCCGTGCCGTCCAAGGACAAGGAAGAAGCCGACACCAAGGTAGGCGACTTCAACGGCGCCTTCGCCTCGGCGCCGGTGCGCCTGGACGCCACCTACACCACGCCCGACCAGTCGCACGCGATGATGGAGCCGCACGCCTCGATCGCCAAGTGGGACGGCGACAAGGTCACCCTGTGGACGTCGAACCAGATGATCGCCTGGGGCCAGGGCGACGTCGCCAAGACGCTCGGTATTCCAAAGGAAAAAGTGCGCCTGGTTTCGCCGTACATCGGCGGCGGCTTCGGCGGCAAGTTGTTCGTGCGTTCCGATGCGGTCCTGGCGGCCCTGGGCGCCAAGGCGGCCAACCGCCCGGTCAAGGTCGCGTTGCAGCGCGCGCTGATAATGAACAACACCACGCACCGTCCGGCCACGGTCCAGCGCATCCGCATCGGCGCCAGCCGCGAAGGCAAGATCCTCGCCATCGGCCACGAAAGCTGGTCCGGCGACCTGCCGGACGGCAAACCGGAAACCGCCGTCAACCAGACGCAACTGTTGTACGCGGGCGCCAACCGCATGACCAAGATGCG
>DASVTJ010000038.1:0-8857 GCA_036387635.1 Duganella sp. | reverse complement strand
GCGCGCATCAGCGTTGGCGGACGACGCGTTCGGGTGGTCTTCTCGAACCGCTACGGCGAGCAGCCGATTGTTATCGGAGAAGCGCGCGTCGCCCGCGCCGGCGATATCGGCGCGAACGGCAAAGGCGGTGACAGCGGCGATACCGGCAACGCAGGCGGTATCGCGCAGGGACCAGGCCGGGCGCTAACTTTCGGCGGACGGCGCGGCGCCACGATACCGGCCGGCGCGCCGCTGATCAGCGATCCCGTCGACATGCCCGTCGGCGCGCTGGAAAAGCTGACCGTCAGCGTCTACCTGCCGCAGGCCACGCCGCTCAAGACCTTTCATTGGGGCGCGCAGCAAACCGGCCATATCGCCGCCGGCAATCTGACCGGCGCGGCGACGATGAAAGCCGCGCAACCGCTGCAAGGCCGCGCGCTGCTCAGCGCCATCCTGGTCGATGCGCCGCATAGCAAGGGCGCTTTGGTCGCCCTGGGCGACTCGATCACCGACGGCAACGGCTCGACGCCCAACCGCGACCGCCGCTGGCCGGACTTTCTGGCCGCGCTACTGAGCGCGGACGGCATCCCCGTCCTCAACGCCGGCATCTCTGGCGCCCGGCTGCTGGGCGACCGCATGGGAGCAAACGCCGCCGCTCGTTTCGAGCACGATGTACTGGGTCAACCCGGCGTCAAGACCGTCGTGGTGCTATTGGGGATCAACGATATCGGCTGGCCGCAAAGCGCCTTCGCGCCGGACGAACCTCCGATGCGGGCGGAGCGCATGATCACCGTATATCGCCAACTGATCGCGCAGGCGCGGGTGCGCGGCGTGCGCATTATCGGCGGTACCTTGCCGCCGTTCGAAGGCGCGCTGCACGGCACGCCGTTCGACGGCTACTACACGCCGGCGAAGGACGCGGTCCGGCGCCAAGTCAATCAGTGGATAAAAGAAAGCGGGGAGTTTGACGCGGTGGCCGATTTCGATGCGCTGCTGTGCGATCCGGCGCGGCCGGCGCGCCTGCTGCCCCGCTACGGCAGCGGCGACCACCTGCACCCTGGTGATGCCGGCTATGAGGCGATGGCGAAGGAGGTGGCGCGGGCGGAGCGAACATGGCGGATTAGGCGGAACGCCGTAATCCGCCAAGAGCCGCCACGATCGGCGGACAGCGCCCGGTTTTAGCCGTTGCTGACCACCAGACGCGGCTCGTCGCCGGCGCTGTCGAAGCGCTTCTTGATCGAGGCGGTGATGCCGGCGGCGTCCAGTCCAACACTGGCAAGCAGCTTGACCGGATCGCCATGGTCGATGAATTTGTCGGGCAAACCAAGCATCAACAACGGCTTGCTGAGGCCTTCGGCGGCCAGCGCCTCGGCCACCGCCGAACCGGCACCGCCCATGATCGCGCCCTCTTCCACCGTCACCAGGTAATCATGGTCGGCGGCGAGCTGCTTGACCAGCTCCACATCGAGCGGCTTGATGAAGCGCATATTGGCGACCGTCGCATCGAGCGTTTCGCCGGCGGCCATCGACGGCGTGACCATCGAACCGAATGCCAGGATCGCGATCTTCTTGCCCGAGCGTTTGATCTCGCCCTTGCCAATCTCGATCATCGTCAATTCCGGCTTGATCGCCGCGCCGATGCCGGCGCCGCGCGGATAGCGGATCGCCGCCGGACCGTTGTACCGGTAGCCGGTCGTCAGCATCTGGCGGCACTCGTTTTCATCGGAAGCCGCCATGACGACCATGTTCGGAATGCAGCGGAGATAAGCCAGATCGTAGTTACCGGCGTGGGTGGCGCCGTCGGCGCCGACCAGACCGGCGCGGTCCAGCGCGAACGTCACATCCAGGTTTTGCAGCGCGACGTCGTGGATCAGCTGATCGTACCCGCGTTGCAGGAAGGTCGAGTAGATCGCCACCACCGGCTTCATGTCCTCGCACGCCAAGCCCGCGGCGAAAGTGACCGCGTGCTGCTCGGCGATGCCGACGTCGAAGTAACGGTCCGGGTATTCCTGCTCGAAGCGCACCATGCCCGAGCCCTCGCGCATCGCCGGCGTGATACCGACCAGCTTCTTATCGGCGGCGGCCATGTCGCACAGCCAGTTGCCGAAGACGTCGGTGTAGGTCATCTTGCCGGGGGCGACGGCCGGCTTGATGCCTTCGGCCGGGTTGAATTTGCCGGGACCGTGGTACAAGGTCGGCTCGGCCTCGGCCAGCTTGTAGCCCTGGCCTTTTTTGGTCACCACGTGCAGGAACTGCGGCCCCTTGAGCTGCTTGATGTTTTGCAGCGTCGGGACCAGCGAATCGAGATCGTGGCCGTCGATCGGACCGATGTAGTTAAAGCCGAATTCCTCGAACATCGTGGCCGGCACCACCATGCCCTTGGCATGTTCTTCGAGCCGCTTGGCCAGTTCCAGCACCGGACCGGGCAGCACCGACTTGCCGACGTTCTTGGCGGCGGCGTAGAACTGCCCCGACATCAGGCGCGCCAGGTAGCGGTTCAACGCGCCGACCGGCGGCGAGATCGACATGTCGTTGTCGTTGAGGATGACCAGCAGGTTGATGTCGTCCTGCACACCGGCGTTGTTCAATGCTTCGAACGCCATGCCGGCGGTCATCGAGCCGTCGCCGATGACGGCGATCGCGTGGCGCTGCTCGCCCTTGATCTTGGCCGCCTGCGCCATGCCCAGCGCGGCCGAAATCGACGTCGACGAGTGCGCGGTGCCGAAGGTATCGTATTCGCTTTCGTCGCGCTTGGGGAAGCCGGAGATGCCGTTCAACTGGCGCAGCGTGTGCATGCGCCCGCGCCGGCCGGTGAGGATCTTGTGCGAATACGTCTGGTGGCCGACGTCCCAGACGATGCGGTCGTGCGGCGTGTTGAACACGTAGTGCAGCGCTACCGTCAGTTCGACCGTGCCCAGATTGGACGACAAGTGGCCGCCGGTCTTGGAGACCGAATCGAGCAGGTAGGCGCGCAGTTCGTGCGCCAGCGGCGTCAGTTGGGTGTACGCCAGTTTGCGCACATCGGCCGGTGAATCTATGTTTTCGAGCAAGTTCATTTATGCCTTCCGCTGCACGATCAAATCCGCAAGTTCGCGTAACCGCAGAGCTTTATCTCCGAACGGCGCGAGCGCTGCGTGCGCATCGAGCCGCAATGTTTGCGCCAGCGCGCGCGACGGTTCCAGACCCAGGATCGAGACATAGGTCGGTTTGTTGTCGGCGGCGTCCTTGCCGGCGGTCTTACCCAACGTGGCCGAATCGGCCGTCGCGTCGAGCACGTCGTCGACGACCTGGAAGGCCAGGCCGATGGCGCGCGCGTAGGCGTGCAGCGCCGCCGTCTCGCGCTCATCGAGCTCCTTGCCGGCGAGCGCGCCGAGCATCACGGCGGCGCGCAGCAGCGCGCCGGTTTTGAGCTGGTGCATCTGCTCGAGCTGTTCGAGCGTCAGGCTCAGGCCGACGCTGTCGAGATCGATCGCCTGGCCGCCGCACATGCCGGCCGAGCCGGACGCCTGCGCCAGCACGCGCAGCATCGCCAGCTGGCGCGCGGGCGGCACCGCACCGGCTCCAGCTTCGGCGTCGGCCCCTGCCAGCACCACGAACGCCTGCGATTGCAGCGCGTCGCCCACCAGCAGCGCGGTCGCCTCGTCGTAGGCGATGTGCACGGTCGGCCTGCCCCGGCGCAGCGCGTCGTCGTCCATGCACGGCATGTCGTCGTGCACCAGCGAATAGGCGTGGATCATTTCGACGGCCGCCGCCGCGCGGCCCAGGGTGGCGGCGTCGGCGTCGAACAGGGCGCCGGCCGCGTACACCAGCAGCGGGCGCACGCGCTTGCCGCCGCCGAGCAGCGCATAGCGCATGGCCTCGTGCAGCTTGACAGGCACCGCCGTGGCGGCCGGCAAATACGCCGACAGATCGCTCTCGGCGCCGGCCTGCACGGTCTTCATCCAGTCGTCGAAGGCGCCGTTCATTGCTCGGCCTCGCCCGCTTCCGCGAACGGCTTGAGCATGTCGCCTTCCAGCACCTTGACCTGGGATTCGACTTTTTCCAGCTGGGCGGCGCAGAACTTGACCAGCTCCGAGCCGCGCGCATAGGCGGCCACCGAGGCGTCGAGCGGCAATTGTCCGGCTTCCATTTGCGCGACCAGTGTTGCCAGCTCCGCCATCGCTTCTTCAAACGAAGCGGGGGCGGCGGCGGTCGCGTCGGCAGTTAATTTCTTGGGCATAAAGTGACTTAGGTTAACAACAAGGCTTTGCAACCACGCGTGCCAGCGCAGTGTAGCCCGTTATTTTAGAACAAACCACCTTCTACAGTGGGAACTATAGCGGCCGCGCGAGCGACAGACCATGGATTTTATCGCAATCGCCCCCATATCCTTCACAACCATATAATTGTTACAAGTTTATGCACAGAAAACGAGCACATCCGCCTTTCGGCGGGGCTTGATTGGCGGTATAATTGCCGGTTCTGTCCGAAATACCATTTCCAACGAACTTGAATTCAGGTCCTCACGGATTCTGTCTCTCTTGGTTTGATGTACATATTAAGGGGGGTTGGGATGTCCGATCTGGGTACCCACGCCAAGCTGGCGCGTCCACACGCGCAACTGCCGGTAAGCGTCTACTTCGACGAAGCGCTGTTGCAGCGTGAAATGAAGCAATTGTTCCAGGCCGGGCCGCGCTATGTCGGGCACGAGCTGATGGTGCCGAACGTCGGCGACTTCGCGACCCTTGTTTCCGAAAACGAAGGGCGCATGCTGGTGCGCAACGCAAACGGCCTCGAATTGCTGTCCAACGTCTGCCGCCACCGCCAGGCGCTGATGTTCAACGGCCGGGGCAACGCCAACAACATCGTCTGCCCGTTGCACCGCTGGACCTACGACCTCAAGGGCGAATTGATCGGTGCGCCGCACTTCCCGGAAACGCCCTGCCTGAACCTGCCCAAGACCCGGCTGCAAAGCTGGAACGGCCTGCTGTTCGAGCAGAATGGCTACAACGTCATGGACAAGCTGTCGCAACTGTCGGTGACGAAGGACCTCGATTTCTCGGGCTACATGTTCGACCACGCCGAAGTGCAAGTGTGTAACTACAACTGGAAGACCTTCATCGAGGTTTATCTGGAGGACTACCACGTCGAGCCGTTCCATCCGGGTCTGGGCGGCTTTGTCAGCTGCGACGATTTGCGTTGGGAATTCGGCCGCGACTACAGCGTGCAAACCGTCGGCGTCAACAAGGGGTTGCTCAAGTCGGGCTCGGAGATCTACAAGCGCTGGCAGGAGCAGGTGCTCAAGTTCCGTGGCGGCGAACCGCCACCGTACGGCGCCATCTGGCTGACCCTGTATCCGAACATCATGGTCGAGTGGTATCCGCATGTGCTGATCGTCTCGACCCTGTGGCCGGACGGCCCGCAGCGCACCCGCAACGTCGTCGAGTTCTACTACCCCGAAGAGATCGTGCTGTTCGAGCGCGAGTTCATCGAGGCCGAACGCGCCGCCTACATGGAAACCGTGGCCGAGGACGACGAGATCGCGCTGCGCATGGACGCCGGCCGCAAGGCCTTGTTCGAGCGCGGCACCAGCGACGCCGGCCCTTACCAGTCGCCGATGGAAGACGGCATGCAGCATTTCCACGAATGGTACCGCGCCAATATAGACATATCGGCGGCCTAGGCTAGCGCCGCTCAACGTAGACAGGAATCAGATGCAGTCACTTTGGATGTTGTTCGCCAGCTTCATGTTCGCCATCATGGGGGTGTGCGTGAAGCTGGCCTCCGAAGAATTTTCGACGTCTGAAATGGTTATGTACCGGGGCATCGTCGGCGTTGTCGTGCTGGGGGTGATCATCCGCATGCAAGGCGGCAGCTTCCGCACCACCATGCCGCTGGCGCACTTCTGGCGCTGCCTGATCGGCGTGATCTCACTGTGGCTGTGGTACTACTCGATCGCCAACCTGCCACTGGCCACCGCCATGACGCTCAACTACCTGTCGCCGATCTGGATCGCCGTCTGGCTGTTCGCGATGGGCTGGTGGCACGCCAAAAACCAGGTCAAATGGCCGCTGCTGGTGGCCGTGGCGATGAGCTTTGTCGGCGTCACGCTGCTGCTGCAACCGGCCTTCCATGCCAACCAGCTGACGCCGGCGCTGATCGCGCTCGGCTCGAGCGTGCTGACGGCGATGGCGTACATGCAGGTGCGCAAGCTGGGCCTGGCCGGCGAGCCGGAAAACCGCGTGGTGTTTTATTTCGCGGTGATGAACATCGTCGCCGGGCTGGCCGGCAACTACCTGTTCGCCGGCGGCAAGCCGGTCGAATGGCATCCGATCAACACGGTCCACGGTGCGCTGCTGTTGCTGGGCATTGGCGTGTGCGCCACCAGCGCGCAAATCGCCATGACGCGCGCCTACCGCCTGGGCCAGACCTTGGTCGTGGCCAATTTGCAGTATACCGGCATCGTCTTTTCCAGCGTCTGGGGCGTGCTGGTGTTCGGCGACGTGTTCACCTGGCACAGCTGGACGGGCATCGCCATAATCCTGGCGTCGGGCGTGGCCGCGACGTTTTACAATACGCGTAACACCGAGCGCGGTAAGGCCATCGCCAATACCGACCCGATCGCCAGCGAAGTTTAAGGAGCCGCATTATGTACACCACATTGATCAGCGCCGCCGACCTGTCCGCCCACCTGAACGATGACCGCTGGGTCATCCTCGATTGCCGCCACGACCTGATGAATCCGAACGCGGGCCGCGAAGGCTACGCCATCGGCCATCTCCAGAACGCGCAGTTCGCGCATGTCGACACCGATTTGTCGGGCGCCAAGGCGGGGGCCGACGGCGTCTTCCGCGGCCGCCATCCGCTGCCGGAGCGCGCCGCGCTGATCGAGACGTTGCGCGGCTGGGGCATCGACGACGACACACAAGTGGTGGCCTACGACGCCCACGGCGGCATGTTCGCCGCGCGGCTGTGGTGGCTGCTGCGCTGGGTCGGCCATCCGGCGGTGGCGGTGCTCGACGGCGGCCTGCCCGCGTGGCAGGCGCAAGGTTTGCCGCTGGTGACGATGACGGTCAAGCGTTCGGGCGGCACGATCGGCGACAAGCCGTCGCTGATGCACACCGTCACTGTGGAGGATGTGGAATCGAATCTGGTGACGCAAACGCGCGTGGTGGTCGACGCGCGCGCGCCGGACCGCTTCCGTGGCGAAAACGAGACCATCGATCCGGTCGGCGGGCATATTCCCGGCGCCAAGAACCGCTTCTTCAAGGACAATCTGACGGCGGACGGACGCTTCAAGGACGCCGCGCAACTGAAACAGGAGTTTTCGCCATTGTTCGCGGCGGCGCCGCAAGCGATCATGCAGTGCGGCTCGGGCGTGACTGCCTGCCACAATTTGCTGGCGCTGGAGATTGCAGGATTGCCCGGCGCGGCGCTGTATCCGGGCTCGTGGAGCGAATGGTGCGCGGATCCGGCGCGGCCGGTGGCGACCGGCGGCTAGATTTTCTTCACTCGCGCTTGGCGTATCCAGCTAACAATGGTAATCGCGTCTGGCGTCGTCCGATATTCGATCGTATGACCAGTTCTGGGGATAGGGAATCTACGTAGGTTGGGTCGCTCGGTCGGCGTTCCAATACCCGGCTGTGACGCGATAATATCAATCGCGTTTTGCAGTCGCTGCATCACTAGCATGCCAACGGCTGAATCCTGGGAGTTAATGTGCTCCATCGTCTGATCGAACGACCGCTGCGCGCGTGCCGACCATCGTACCGCAAGATCAGCCGGCTTTCTTGCGCCGGACATTTGACTCCAAAATCCGGCGCGCCTGCGCCATTACCTCTTCATGGGGTATTGTCCGGCCTGCAGCGATGTCGGCCTGCGCTTCGATATCCGCCTCCACGCTCTCTTCGATATCTTCGAATCCGTAGAGCCAAACTTCGTTCCAAATCGCCTTGGGGCTTACTTCGGCCCGCGCCGCCAAGCGCTCCAGGCGAGCTCTTTCAACAGCGGAAAGCGCCGCCAGAGCTTCGGCTTGCTTTTTCAGAGAGGAATTCATCCCGCCATGATACTCCCTGCCAGCGATGGATTCTAGTGGCGCGGTTTGAGCGCGGACAAACCGCGCTGGGCGCTATTGCCGATAGTTGCTAACGTAACTTGTCAGTGGCCGTTGGTCAGGAACAGCACGACGGCCACGCCGGTGGCGATCAGCAGCACTTGCGGCACCGATTCGCGCAGCGTGGCGCGGCGCTGCATCTGTGGCATCAGGTCGCTCACGGCAATGTAAATGAAGCCCGACGACGCGAACACCAGTACGTACGGGATCAGGCTGCTGGCGCGGTCGAGCGTGTAATAGCCCAGCAGGCCGCCGGCGATCGCCAGCAAACTGCACAGCAAATTGTAGACATAGGCCCGTGTGCGCGAGAAACCGGCGTTGAGCAGCACGATGAAGTCGCCGATTTCCTGCGGGATTTCGTGGGCGATGATCGCCAGCGCCGTCACCAGGCCCAACTCCGGGTTGGCCATGAAGGCGGCGGCGATCAGGATGCCGTCGGTGAAGTTGTGCATGCCGTCGCCGACCAGGATCATCCAGCCGGCCTTGCCCGCCTCATGCTTGTCGTGGCCGTGATGATGGTGGTGGCCGTCGCCCTCGTGGTGGTGCGAGTGGCGCATGATGGCCAGCTTTTCCAGCAGGAAGAACGCCAGCAGGCCGGCCAGCAAGGTGGCGAACAGGCTGCGCGCGCTGGCGCCCGATTCGAACGCTTCCGGCAACGCGTGCAGCAGCGACGTCGACAGCATGATGCCGACCGACAGGCTGACCATCGGCTCCACCACCTTCGACAGCAGCGCGAACGAAAACACGGCGGCGGCCGAAATGCTGACGACACCGGCGAGTGTGGTC
>DASVTJ010000037.1:0-3186 GCA_036387635.1 Duganella sp. | reverse complement strand
GGCCCACTGTCCGGCTCCCAGGCGTTTTCGGGCAAGGACAACGAGAACGGCGCGCGCCTCGCGGTGGAAGAACTCAACGCCAAGCCGATCACCGTGGCGGGCAAGAAGCTCAAATTCGAACTGCTGTCGGAAGACGACCAGGGCGACCCGAAAGCCGGCGTGGCCGCCGCCCAAAAGCTCATCGACCACGGCGTCAAATACGTCGTCGGCCCGTACAACTCGGGGGTGACGATACCCGCTTCGCGCGCCTACAACGACGCCGGCGTGCTGGTGGCCACCATCGCCACCAACCCTAAAATCACGACGCAGGGCTACAAGGGGCTGTTCCGCGTCAACGCCAGCGACTCCCAACTCGGCTCCAAAATGGCGCTGTACGCGGCCAATGAACTCAAATTCAAAACCGTCGCGGTGATCGACGACCGCACCGCCTTCGGTCAGGGTGTGGCGGAGGAATTCAAGAAGCAGGCCAAAGCCTCCGGCATGACCGTGGCGGGCCACGAGTTCACCACCGACAAGGCGTTCGACTTCAACGCCATCCTCACCAAACTGAAAAACAAAAAGGTCGAGGCGATCTTCTTCGGCGGCTATGCGCCGCAAGCGGCGCCGATGGCGCGCCAGATGAAACAGCTGGGCATCACCGCCAAGCTGCTGGGCGGCGACACCATCTGCACGGCGGAGATGGGCAAGCTCGGTGGCGACGCCGTCGGCGACAACGTCCTGTGCTCGCAGGGCGGCGCGATCCTCGACAAGGCCACCAGCGGTCCGGCCTTCAAGGCCAAATTCAAGGCCCGCTACAAACAGGACGCCGACGTCTACGCGGCCTCCTACTACGACGCGACGATGATGTACGCCCAAGCGATGCAAAAGGCCAATTCGATCGACCCGCAGAAGGTGGCGGCGGTCATCAGCGGCGGTTCGTACAAGGGCATCGCCGGCACCTACGCGTTCGATGGGCGCGGCGACATGAAGGAGTCGCCGGTCACGATCTTCACGTTCAAGGCCGGCCAGCCCGCGCCTCTGACCAGCTACTGATCGGCGACGCGGCCGCCACAAGGGGCGGCCCGCGACCGGCCCGCGACTGACCCGCTGATATTTTCCGATCGCGCCGGCGTCAATCGTCCGGATCGACGGCGAGCCGGTCGCGGTTCGACGCGATCAGATTGTCGAACGCCTGCTGCGCGCCGTGGCAAGCGTCGGCTATCTGCTGCGGACTTGCCACGTTTTCGCGCAGCGCGACGATGAATTGCTGCCAGCGCGGGCCGGGCGAACCGGCGCCGCGCAGATAGTTCAGCGGGTGCGGCGCCAGCCGTTCCGCCAGTTTTTTGTATAACACCGCCCCGCCCAGCTGCGACCCTTCGATCACATAGCAAACACCCCAGCGCCAGCCGACGCCGCACTGCGCCGGCCAGGCGGTGGCGCCACCGTCGGCCGCAGGCGGCAGCGCCGGCATCCCGGCCAGCGCCGGATGCGCCAGATCCTCCCGGATCGCGCGCAGATACGCAGGCGGAGCCGGGCCGTCGTCGAAGTGCGCCAGCCAGTCCTCGATCGGCGCCAGCCATTGTTCCAGCAAACGCAAATGATCGTGGTACGCGCGCAAGTCCACTTCGCCGGCCGCCAAGGGCATCCTGGCGTCGAGTTCCGCATGCCGCTGCGCGGTCGCCTGCCGCAGGGCGGTCAACACGTCTGATTCGATGGAGGAAACTTCTTGCACGATATTTTCTGAGCCTGGTGACGTAGCGAAATAAGTTGCGGGATTTTATACAGCGAAATGCTAGCACGCGCACGGTAGACGCGGGCAATCCCTGAAAAAATGTAGCTAAGGTAAAATTTATGTATCACCAGCACAGCGCCTATGAACCAAAACCAATCCCAGAACTGCTCCGTATTGTTGATCGATGACGAAGCGATGGCCGAAGACCTGATCGGCTACCACATGTCGCGTCAGAAGGGCATCTCCCTGCGCTACGATAACCGCGCCGAACGCGTCGTCGAACTTTGCAAGGAAGTCGAGGCGAATGTGCTGCTGGTCGATTTGCGCATGCCCGGCGCCGATGGCTTCGACGTGATCCGCATGCTGCGCGCCGATCCGTGCACCGAGCATCTGCCGGTGATCCTGCTGTCGTCCGAGGACGACGCCGATATCAAGGCCCAGGCCTTCGCGCTCGGCGCCAATGACTATCTCGTCAAGTGGCCGGAAGCGCGCGAGCTCGAAGCGCGCATCCGCTACCACTGCGCCGCCTACCAGGCACGCCAGCAGCGCGACGCCGCGTTCCGGGAACTACGCCAGCGCGAGGAGGAACTGCGCGTCAGCCAGGCCGCCCTGCACCAGGCGCAAAAGATGGAGGCGATCGGCCAGCTCACCGGCGGCGTCGCCCACGATTTCAACAACGTCCTGCAAATCATCAGCGGCAACCTGCACTTGCTGCAGATGGTCGGCGATGTCAACGCGCAGGGCCTGGCGCGCATCGAGAACGCGCTCAATGGCGTCGAGCGCGGCGCGCGCCTGGCCGCCCACCTGCTCGCGTTCGCGCGCCGCCAGCCGCTGCAAAGCGCGGTGGTCGACCTGACCCCGGTGCTGGCCGACATGGACGACATGCTGCGCCGCGTGCTCGGGCCGCGCGCGGTCGTCATCGCCGATATCGCACCGCGATTGTGGAACACCGAAGTCGATGTCAGCCAACTCAATAACGTCATTCTGAACCTGGCCATCAACGCCCGCGACGCCATGGGCGGCGACGGCACCCTGACCATCCGCGCCCGCAACCTCGACGCCGGCGCGCCGCAGTTGTCCAAGATCGGCGACGGCCGCGCCGACTACGTCTTGATCGAGATCGCCGACACCGGGTCGGGCATGTCGTCGGAAGTGATGCAGCGCGCGTTCGAACCGTTTTTCACCACCAAGCCGACCGGCCAGGGCACGGGCCTGGGCCTGAGCATGGCCTACGGCTTCGTCAAACAGTCCGGTGGCGAGATCGCACTGCAAAGCGCCCCCGGCGCCGGCACCTGCGTGCAAATCTACCTGCGCCGCACCGACGCGCAGGCCGAGCCGGCGCACCTGGCCCCGCTGCCGGCGCTGGCCGGAGGCGTGGAGACCATCCTGGTGGTCGAGGACGAGGAAGCGGTGCGCGCGGCCACCGTCGACATGCTGGCGACGCTGGGCTACCAGGTCTTGAGCAGCGCCGACGC
>DASVTJ010000036.1:0-6996 GCA_036387635.1 Duganella sp. | reverse complement strand
ACCACCCCTTCCCATCCCGAACAGGACCGTGAAACAACTCTGCGCCGATGATAGTGCTGCAACCAGTGTGAAAGTAGGTTATCGTCAGGCTAGTTATATTAAAAAGCCCCTTCCAATGATTTGGTCGGGGCTTTTTTTCGTTCATCGTTTCTGCACTACAATATGGTTAATATTGGAGTGCAACTTTATGTCCCTTCTTGCGATGCGTACGGCCCGGCTCTGCGGCTTGCTCCTGCTGTTGATGTGCTCGTTCGTCCATGCCACATCGCTCAGTTTGCGCTTTGAGCATCTCGGCGTCGAGCAAGGGCTGACGCAGGAGTCGGTTACGGGCGTGCTCCAGGATCGCCAAGGCTATATCTGGGTGGGCACGCAAGCCGGCCTGAACCGCTTCGATGGCTACCGGGTCACCACCTTCAACAACGATCCCGCCGACCCCGACAGTCTGCTAGATAACTACGTGCAGGCATTGTACGAGGACCCCGCCGGCCAGCTTTGGATTGGCAGCAAAGGCGGTCTGGACCGCTATGATCCAGTGCTTCGCGGCTTTATCCATCAGCCGATCAAGGCCGGCACCTTATCGGTGACTAACATCAGCGGCGATGGCAAGAACGGACTGTGGCTGACCACCAGCGAAGGCTTGCAGCATGTCGACCTGACCAGCGGCAAAGTGCGCACGCTGCGCCACGCGCCGGCCGATCCCGACAGCATCACCGACGACCGCGTAAACGCCATCGCGCGCGACCGCTCCGGTAATCTGTGGATCGGCACCGCCAGCGGGCTGGAAATGCTGCCCCCCGGCGCCGACAAATTCTGGCACCTCACGCCGCAGGCAGGGGCCACGCAATCCCACAACAACATCACCGCGCTGTCGATCGGTCCCGATGGCGTGGTCTGGGCCGGCGCCATGGCCGGGCTGCAAGCCTGGCGCGCCGAGGGCGGCACGGCGCGGCGCGTGCCTGCGGCGGCATCGGCCGCGTTCGGCGATGGGCGCGTGAACGCGCTGCTGCACGACAGCGATGGCACCTTGTGGGTGGGCACGCATGAAGAGGGCCTGAAGCGGCACGACCCCGGCAGCACCGGCTTTCACAGCTACCGCTGGGACAGCCTCAATCGACACGGCATCGGCGACAACCAAATCACCGCCTTGTATCAGGACCGCAGCGGCACCTTGTGGGTTGGTAACTGGTATGCGGGCCTGGATTGGGTGGACCTCATTAGCGGCGGCTTCGAGCGCTACGCCGAATCATCGGGCGTGTTGCCGGGCGTGGGCAACAGCAAGGTACACGCGATCAGCGGCGCCGGCGCGCGCAAGATCTGGCTCGGTTCCTCGGCCGGCCTGACGCGGCTCGATGTGCTCACGCGCACAACGGAAGTGTGGCGCCGGGACGAACGCGACCCCGCCAGCTTGCCGGGCGACGTGGTGACCGCGCTGGCCACCGACCACAAGGGGCGCTTGTGGGTCGGCACCTCGACCGGCCTGGCGCGCCGCGATCCTGTCAGCGGCCGTTATACGCGGGTGCCGTTCGACGCCCATCCCAATGCGCTGTCGATCCAGCGCCTGCTGGTGGACCGCGCCGGCGTCATCTGGGCCGGCACGCGCGCCGGCCTGCACCGCATCGACCCCGAGACCGATGCCGTCACCACCTACCGCGCCGACCCCGCCGATCCCCACAGCGTCGCCGGGCGCGTGTACGCGCTGCTGGAGGACCGCAATGGCTGGCTCTGGCTGGGGACCGAATATGGCCTGGACCGCTTCGACCGCGCCACCGGCAAATTCCGCCACTACCGTCAGGACCCGTCCAGACCGGGTAGCCTGAGCCACAAGCGCGTGTCCTACCTGTTCGAAGACCGCGACGGCGTGCTGTGGGTCGGCACCGCCGCCGGCCTGTGCAAGGCGCTGCCGCTGCCCGATGGCGATCTGCGCTTCCGCTACTATCCCGGCCACAACGGCGCCACCGCCGATCCGGTCGGCGGCATCCTGGCCGACGACAGCGGCCGCCTATGGATCAGCAGCACCACCGGCATCGCCATGTTCAATCCGGAGAACGGCGTCTTCAAGCACTACACCGCCAAGGATGGCTTGATCGACGGCTCGTATTTCATTGGCTCGGCCTACAAGGGGACGGACGGCACGCTGTACTTCGGCGGCATGGCCGGCATGACGGCGTTCAAGCCCCAGGCCATCCACGACAACCCCCATCCGCCGACCATCGCGATCACCGATTTCCTGATCTTCAACCGGTCGATCCTGACCGATGCGCCGCGCCCCGACGTGCTGACCTCGGGCGCGCTGGGCCAGGCCAGGTCGCTGACGTTGAGCCATCGCGACGTCATGTTCTCGATCGAATTCGCGGCCTTGCATTTCGCCGATCCGCAGCGCAACCGCTATGCCTATCAGCTGGAGGGTTTCGATCCCCAATGGGTGAGCACCGACGCCGACAAGCGCTTTGCCACCTACACCAATCTGGACCCGGGCCGCTATGTGTTCCGCGTGCGCGCCGCCAACAAGGATGGCGTCTGGAGCCAGGAGCCGGCGCTGCTCGAATTGATCGTCGCGCCGCCGATCTGGAAGATGTGGTGGTTCCGCCTGCTGGCGGCCGGTCTGGTGCTGGGCGGCGCGTATTTGCTGTTCCGCGTTCGGGTGCGCATGCTGATGCGGCAAAAACAGGCGCTCGAGGCCGAGGTGGACAGCCGCACGCGCGAACTGGTGCAACAAAAGGAATCGATCGAGCGCCAGCGCCAGGAAGCCGAGCTGCAGAAGGATAGCGTGGAGCTGGCGCACCGCAACATCTCGCTGCTGTCGGAGATCGGCCGCCGCATCACGGCCAACCTCGACAGCGAGGCGATCATGACCATGCTCTACGAGCAGGTGCACGCGCTGATGGACGCGAGTGTGTTCGGCATCGGCATCTACCGGCCGGAGCAGGGGTTGGTCGAGTATCCGTTCGCGATGGAAAAGGGCAAGCGCTACACGCCCTATACGCGCAGCATGCTCGAACCCAACCAGCTGGCGGTGTGGTGCATCAACCATGCCGAGGAAGTGTTCATCAACGACCTCAAGACAGAGTACGCGCACTACATCGCCAACCTGGCGCTGGTGTCCGGCGTCGACAACATGGGCACGCTGGAGGACGGCTCGCTGCCGACCGAGCCGCAATCGCTGATCTATGTGCCCATTTCCGTCGCCGGCCAGGTGCGCGGCGTGATCACGGTCCACAGCTACCGCTCCAACGCGTACCGGCGCATCGACCTGGACATGCTGACCACGTTGGCCTCGTACGTGGCGGTGGCGTTCGCCAACGCCGACTCGTACCGGCAATTGCAGGATACCCAGCAGCAGTTGGTGGAGCGCGAAAAACTTGCCGCGCTGGGCTCGCTGGTGGCCGGTGTCGCACACGAACTCAACACGCCCATCGGCAACAGCCTGGTCATCGCCAGCACGCTCGAGGAAAAGACCGCGGAGATCGAACGGCGCCAGAACGGCAACATCCTGCGCCGCTCCGACCTGACCAACTTTATCGAGGCGGCGCGCGAGGCATCGACGCTGCTGATGCGCAGCCTGCGCAACGCGGCCGAGCTGGTCAACAGTTTCAAGCAGGTGGCGGTCGACCAGGCCAGCGCCAAGCGGCGCCATTTCAACCTCCACCAGGCCAGCCAGGAAATCGTGACGACGATGAAAAACCAGATCCGCAAGGCGGGGCATCAGGTCGATCTGGAGATGCCGGACGATATCGAGATGGACAGTTTCCCGGGGCCCTACGGTCAGGTGATCATCAACCTGATCAACAACGCACTGCTGCACGCGTTCGACGGGCGCAACGATGGCGTGATACGGCTATGGGCGGTGCGGCTGGGGCTGGAGCGGGTACGCATCGTGTTCCAGGATGACGGCGCCGGCATCGCCATCGAGCATCAGGCACGCATCTTCGATCCGTTCTTCACGACCAAGCTGGGGCAGGGCGGTAACGGCCTCGGATTGAGCATCACCTATAACATCGTGACGTCGCTGCTCGACGGCAGCATCCGGGTCGACAGCGTGGTCGGCGTCGGGACGCGCTTCACCATCGATTTGCCGCTCAAGACGACCCTGACGGGCGATTAACGAGCTAATAACGCGGGCGATTAACGGGCTAATAACGCGGGCGATTAACGGGACCTCAGTAGCGAGTAGCAACACGTCGGGTCGACGCGTCACCACATCGCATCGCGGGTTACACGCCCCAGGTGATGCTTTCGTTTTCCTGTTTTGCATGGCGCAGCATTTCCAGCAGCGGATAGGCGCGCGCGGCGAAGCCCACGCGTTGCAGCACCGCGTGCTCGATCGTCTCGCCTTCTTCCTGCTCATGCGCGTGCATGTCATGCTCGACGTCGTTTTCCGGATGGAGCTTCGTTTCCGCCACTTCATGCTCGAGCACGGCAAGCGCCTCGGACGCTTCGGCGGCGGTGATCACGCCGCGCGTGGGATTCTTGTGCAACAGGTCGAGGATGCGTTGCGCGTGTTCCTGATACATCAGGACTTCAGGACTGTGTTGGGATTTGAAGGCAATTAACATGATGCGCTTTCTTAGTATTATTGATGAAAAGTTCATATGGCGCGCCGAATGGCTAAGCAGCGGCATGCCGTGCTGTCCACATTTGGTCGTCAAGGCAACTTTACAAGATCCGAGCTCGGCTGTATGGACGTTAGCGCACATCAATTAAGTTTCCTCTAAGCCAGGTGCCGGGTTCAGTTCAGTTTGAAGGAGCTGAACCAGGTGTCCACGGTGTCCGGCACGATGTTTTTTTCGCGGCCCATGACGATCACCTGGTAGATGCGTTTGTCCTTGGCGATGAAGCGGCCGATCAATACCATCGGCTCGCCATTGCGATTGCCCTTCGCCTCGACATCGAGCACCGTTTGCTTGCCGCCGGTCGAAGCCGACGACGCTGCCTTGGCTTTGGTGACCGTGGCGCCGATGTTGTTGACCAGCGCCGTCTTCATGGCCTCGAGCGCCGCCGGCGTGGCGGCCGCATCCGCTAGCTGCGCGCTGCCGACCGCGAACACCACGCCGTCGACCTCGGCCGCCGTCATCGTCATGTCCACGTCCAGATTGTCCAGCTTGACGGGACGGGTCTGGGTGGCCGGCTTGCCGGGGAATAGCGCCGCATACGGGGCGTCGTTGCTGCGGTAGTCGCGCCAATCGTATTGTGGACTGCAGGCCGACAACGCCGCCGCCATCAGCAGCATCATCAATGTGAGCGAGATCTTTTTCATGATGCCTTCGCCTTTTTCTTTTAAGGTCGTCGTCATGCTTCCACGCGTCGATATGCGCTCTTGGCGCAGCACGCGGAAGTCCGCATCGACAGTATAGAACGCGTTGTGCGGCACGGTCGGTTCGCCTTGGCCGTCGGTCATCGGCGGCTTTTCGACGCGCTCGCGCTTGCCCGCGCCTTTGTCGTTTGCGCGCCCGCTTTTTCACGGCTCGGTTTGTGCGGAATCATGGATCAGTTATTTGCTTGGGGAATGTTTTATCGTTCTTGTTAGTATAAAACGCTCGATACCTGTCGAGATCCACTTTCATCCGACTACAAACGCCCGGACTATATGAAAATCTCCCATCTGAACATCGGTACACGGCTCGGCCTTGGTTTCGGGGTGGTGGTCGTGCTGTTGGCAGCGGTGGCGTTCATCGCCATCTCGCGTATCAACCTGATCAACGACGCGACCGAACGGATCGTCAACGACAGCTTTGTCAAGTTGATGGTGACCAAACAGATTCAGACCGAAGTGAGCTCGCAAGCGCTTTATCTGCGCAATGCCATCATCGGCGCCTCGGACCCGGCGGAAGTGGGCGCGGCGTTGGACAAGATCGATGCCTCCGCGAAAAAGAACGAAGCGCATAACGTTAAACTCAACAGTATGCTGACCCTGCCCAAGGGTAAGGAATTGTTCAAGACCATGAGCGAACGCCGGGCCGCGTATGTCGCCTCGCGGGGCGTCGCCACCAAGCTGCTCAAGGACGGACAGCCGGAGGCGGCGGGAAAATATCTGCTCAAGGAGCTGCGTGTCGCCCAAAACAGTTTTTTTGACGCCATGAACGAGATGGCCGACTTTCAGGAATTGCTGATGAAAAAGGATGGAGAACGGGTCAAAGAGGAAGGGGCGCTGGCCGTGCACTGGACGCTGTGGCTGTCGGTGATCGCCGCCATCGCCGCCGTGCTGATCGGCGTGTTCATCACGCGCTCGATTACGATTCCCGTGAACCGGGCCGTGGCATTGGCGCAGACCGTCGCCGCCGGCGACTTGAGCAGCCGTATCGACGTCGAAGGCACGGACGAGATTGCATCGCTGCTGCGGGCGCTCAAGCACATGAACGACAGCCTGAGCAGTGTGGTCGGCCAGGTGCGCACCAGTACCGACGAGATCGCGTCGGCGACGGGGGAGGTGGCCACCGGCAATCTGGATCTGTCGTCGCGCACCGAGCAGCAGGCCAGCGCGCTGGAGCAAACCGCCTCGTCGATGGAGGAGCTCACTTCCACCGTCAAGCAAAACAGCGACAACGCGCGGCAAGCCAATACCTTGGCCGTATCGGCCGTCGACGTGGCGCGCCAGGGCGGGGCGGTGGTATCCGAGGTGGTAACGACGATGGGGCAGATCAACGAGTCGGCCGGAAAGATCGCCGACATCATCGGCGTCATCGACGGCATCGCTTTCCAGACCAACATCCTGGCGCTGAACGCGGCGGTCGAAGCGGCGCGGGCGGGCGAACAAGGGCGGGGCTTCGCCGTGGTCGCATCGGAAGTGCGCAACCTGGCGCAGCGTTCGGCCGGCGCCGCCAAGGAAATCAAAACCTTGATCAACGACTCGGTCGAGAAGGTCGAGGCGGGCAACAAGCTGGTCGCCAAGGCCGGCACCACGATGACCGAAGTGGTCGCCAGCATTCAGCGCGTGACCGATATCATGAGCGAAATCACCGCCGCCAGCCATGAGCAGGAAGTCGGCATCGAGCAGATCAA
>DASVTJ010000035.1:0-14603 GCA_036387635.1 Duganella sp. | reverse complement strand
CTGGACGAAAAAGTGGCGCGCCTGCAGTTGAAGAAACTGAACGCGCAGCTGTCCGTGCTGACCGAAGAGCAAGCGGCCTACATCGGCGTGTCGCAACAAGGTCCGTACAAGCCTGACGCCTACCGTTATTAATTGACGGCACGCGGCGGCGCCACGGTCCCGGTTCCACCGGGCGTGGCGCCAGCCGCGATTTTTTTATTTAAAACCTTGCCACTTTAGCAGCGAGTCTTTCTATGCGTCTGGTCCTTACCTGGTTAATCAATGCGATCGCCCTGCTGGCGATTCCATACCTCATGCATTCCGTCGATGTCATAAGCATACGCGCAGCGCTCGTTGCCGCTTTCGTGCTGGCTCTGGTAAACACGCTGATCCGCCCCGTGTTGTTGCTGTTGACCCTGCCCGTGACGATGTTGTCGCTGGGTCTGTTTATCTTCATCATCAACGGCTTCATGTTCTGGCTGGTGGCGCAATGGGTCGACGGTTTCCATGTCGACAGCTTCCTGTCGGCGATCGGTGGCGCACTGTTGTACAGCGTGATTTCCTGGACTCTGTCTACTTTACTTTTGAAGAACTCAGATGACTAACCATAATTTCAGTATCGAATTCTTTCCGCCGAAAACAGCGGAAGGCGCGGAAAAGCTGCGCGTCACGCGCGCCAAGCTGTCCGAACTGAAACCCAAATATTTCTCCGTGACCTTCGGCGCCGGCGGCAGCACCCAGCGCGGCACCCTGGACACGGTGGTCGAAATCCTGGCCGCCGGCGAAGACGCCGCGCCGCACCTGTCGTGCGTGGGCGGCACGCGCGCATCGATCCGCGCCATCCTCGACGAATTCAAGTCGCACGACATCAAGCGCATCGTCGCGTTGCGCGGCGACCTGCCGAGCGGCTATGGCGCCGCCGGGGAATTCCGCTACGCCAACGAGCTGGTCGAATTCATCCGCCAGGAAACCGGCGACTGGTTCCATATCGAAGTGGCGGCCTACCCGGAAGTGCACCCGCAGGCCAAGTCGCCGCAGGACGACCTGCTGGCGTTCGAGCGCAAAGTGAAGGCCGGCGCCAACGCCGCCATCACGCAATATTTCTACAACGCCGACGCCTACTTCCAGTTCGTCGAACAGACCCGCAAGATCGGTATCGACGTGCCGATCGTGGCCGGCATCATGCCGATCACGAACTACACGCAGTTGATGCGTTTTTCCGACATGTGCGGCGCCGAGATTCCGCGCTGGGTGCGATTGAAGCTGGCCAGCTACGGCGACGACACGGCGTCGATCAAGGCCTTCGGCCTCGATGTGGTCACGAGCCTGTGCCAGCGGCTGCTGGCCGGCGGCGCGCCGGGGCTGCACTTCTACAGCATGAACCAGGCAGCGGCCACCACGGCGCTGTGGCAACGGCTGGTGTGACCGGCTGACGGCGCCGCGACCCGCACACCAGTGCGGGTCAGGCGGCGCGCGCCTCGGTCACGATGCGGTCCAGCGCCACGTCGTGGGCGTCGGCGTCGAACTTCACTTCAAGACAACTGTAGGCGATGCCCAGCGTTTGCGGACGCGGCTCGCGCGCCAAGGTGCGGTCGTAGAATCCGCCGCCGTAGCCCAATCGATAACCTTGCGGGTTGTAGCCCAGACAAGGCACCAGCAATGCCGGCGGATACGCGGCCTGCAAACGCAAATCCGCCGGCACCGCCACCCCCATCGCATCCTTGACCATCGCCTCCCCGATGCGCCAGTCGGCGAATTCCAGCGCCGCGTGTTTTTCCACCACCACCGGCAGCAGCAGCCGCGCGCCCAGGCGCTCCAACGCCACATAGGCGGCGTGCAAATCCGGCTCGTCGCGCAGCGGCCAGTACACCCCCAGCGATGGCGGCCGCGCCACGCGCCACCACGCCACCACTTGCGCGCCGATGGCGTGGTCCCACGCCGCCCGCGTGGCCGTGTCGAGGGCGCGCCGCGCGGTCAGCAACTGCTTGCGCAAATCGGCCTTTTGCGGTGCGGTCGGGGCTATTCGTTCCATCTCGGCACGTGGTATTCTAGGGTCGCTGGTCATAGGGATTTTTATCGGGTCGGTTTTACCGCATGGTTCAAGACTAAAGAGAGTTGCACATTGATTTCCGCTTCCAAATGGATTGCCGGCGCCGCCGTTGTCGCCTGGGTGTCGCTCAACCCGGCCTTCATCGCGCCGGCCCAGGCCCAAGCCCAGATTCAGGCCGAGGACATCGGCGCCGAAACCCGCCGCCAGGACGACGCCTTCCTGCTGATGCGCGACGCGGTGCGCCAGGACGACGTGGCCAAGGTCGATTTTTACGCATCGCGCCTGACCAATTATTCGATCCCTTCGTACGTTGATTATTATCGGCTCAAATCGCGCCTGAAGGACGCCTCGTACGCGCAAATCCGCGATTTCATGAAGCGCTACGAAGGCCAGGCCATCGTCGACCGCCTGCGCAACGACTGGCTGCTGGACCTGGGCCGCAAGCGCGACTGGATCACCTTCGACGAGCAGCTGCCGCTGTTCGTGCTCAAGGACGACACCCAGGTCAAATGCTACGCGCTGCAATCGCGCGCGATCAAGGGCCAGAAAGTGGCCGACGAGGCGCGCGCCTTGCTGACCGCCCCCGGCGTCTACGGCGAGCCGTGCGCGGGGCTGATCGCCACCTTGTTCCAGACCGGCCAGTTCAACGCCGACGACATGTACGAACAACTGCGCCTGGCCGGCGAATTCAACGCCACCGGGCAGGCGCGCCGCATCGTCGCGCTGCTGGGCGGGGTGGAGAAAAAGGCGGCGCAGGCGGTCGACACGCCGGCCATCGTGCTGGCCAAGGGGCCGGGCAGCGGCCGCACCGACCATGAAATCTACGTGGTGGCCATCGGCCGCATGGCCAAGACCAGCGTCAACCTGGCCGCGCTGGCGCTGAACAAGGCGTCGTCGCAATTGAGCGCCCAGGAGCAGCAGGAGGCGTGGGCGGCGATCGCGCTGCAATCGTCCTATTCGCTCTCGCCCGAGACCACCGATTACTGGCGGCGCTCGAACGGCGCCAGGCTGTCGAACGATCAAATCCAGTGGAAGACCCGCATCGCGCTGCGCAACGGCGACTGGCGCCAGGTCAAGACCAACATCGAGGCGATGCCGGCGTCGGTACGCGAAGACCCGGCGTGGACCTACTGGCTGGGCCGAGCCTTGATGGCCGAAGCGGGCGTCACGTCCCACCCGACCGGCGAGGCCGAGCAGCTGTTCCGCAGCATTTCGGACCAGCCCAATTTCTACGGCCAACTGGCGCTGGAGGAAACCGGCAAACTGATTTCGATCCCGCTGCCGGGAACACCCATCAGCGCCGCCGAGATCGCGGCGATCGCCGCAAATCCAAACTTCCAGCGCGCGCTCAAGTTCTTCGGCATGCGCCTGCGCTTCGAGGGCACGCGCGAGTGGAACTGGGGCCTGCGCGGCCTGGGCGAGCGCGAATTCCTCGCCGCCGCCGAATTCGCGCGCCAGAACGAAATCCTCGACCGCATGGTCAACACCTCGGACCGCACCCGCGTGCAGGTCGACTACACGCAGCGCTTCCCGTCGCCGCATCACGACGTCATGCATCCGGCCACGCAAACGCTGGGACTCGACAAAGCCTGGGTGTATGGCTTGATGCGGCAGGAGTCGCGCTTCATCCTCGGCGCGCAATCGCACGTTGGCGCCTCGGGCCTGATGCAGGTGATGCCGTCGACCGCGCGCTGGGTGGCCAAGAAGCTGGGGTTGACCGACTTCGCGCAGGACATGCTGACCGATGTGCGCACCAATATCATGCTGGGCACGAACTACCTGAACATGGTGCTCGGTAACATGGACGGCTCCGAGGTGCTGGCCACGGCCGCCTACAACGCCGGGCCGGGGCGCTCGCGCCGCTGGCGCGCCACCTTGACCAAGCCGATCGACAGCGCCATCTTCATCGAGACCATCCCGTTCTACGAGACGCGCACCTACGTCAAGAACGTGATGTCCAACGCCACCTACTACGCCGCCCTGTTCGAGGGCCGTTCGCAATCGCTCAAGGCGCGCATCGGCACCGTGGCGCCGCGCTCGTACAGCGCCGAGGAAGAACAGGAAGCGGCCTACGGCGCGCGTTGATCCTTACTTCACCGCCCCCACTTCGCCGACCCCACTTATTTACGGACGCACCATGCAAACCACCAAACTCGATCCCGGCCTGTCGAACACCGTTGCCACCGCGCGCGATCCGGGCCTGACGCTCATCATCGGCAACAAGAATTATTCTTCCTGGTCGATGCGGCCGTGGGTGGCGATGACCGCCTTCGGGATCCCGTTCCAGGAGGTGCGCGTGCTGCTCGACCAGCCCGACACCGCCAACCGCATCTGCGGCTATTCGGCCAGCGGCCGGGTGCCGGTGCTGCTGGCCGGCGAGATGACAATCTGGGACAGCCTGGCGATCTGCGAATATCTGTCCGAGCAGTTCCAGGAGCTCCATCTGTGGCCGCAGGACGTGGCGGCGCGCGCGATGGCGCGCTCGGTCTGCGCCGAGATGCACGCCGGCTTCGGCGACCTGCGCAACGCCATGTCGATGAACATCCGCGCCAGCCTGCCCGGCAAGGGCCGCACCCACGGCGCCCAGGCCGACATCGGCCGCGTCAGCGAAATCTGGGAGGAATGCCTGTCGCGCTTCGGCCACCACCAGTTCCTGTTCGGCGATTTTTCGATCGCCGACGCCTACTACGCGCCGGTGGTGATGCGCTTCCGCACCTACGGCGTATCGCTGGCGCCGGCGCTGGACGCCTACTGCCAGCGCGTGCTGGCGCATCCGGCCGTGGCGCGCTGGGTGGCCGAGGCGCTGGCCGAAACCGAAACGGCGCCCAAGCACGACGCCGACCTGCCGGATTGACGACACGGGACTGAAGACACCACGATGATGCAAACCTATGTAGTCGGCGGCGCCGTGCGCGACGAGCTGCTTGGCCTGCCGGTCAAGGACTGCGATTACGTGGTCGTCGGCGCCACGCCGGACGATATGCTGGCCCAGGGCTTCCGCCCGGTCGGCAAGGACTTCCCGGTGTTCCTGCATCCGCAGACGCAGGAGGAGTACGCGTTGGCCCGCACCGAGCGCAAGACCGCGCCCGGCTACAAGGGCTTCGTGTTCCACACCTCGGCCGACGTCACGCTCGAAGAGGATCTGGTGCGGCGCGACCTGACCATCAACGCCATCGCGCGCGCGGACGACGGCACGCTGACCGATCCTTTCGGCGGCCAGCGCGATATCGAACAGCGCGTGTTCCGCCACGTCTCCGACGCCTTTGCCGAAGACCCGGTGCGCATCCTGCGCGTGGCCCGCTTCGCCGCCCGCTATGGCGACTTCCGCGTGGCGCCGGAAACCAACGCCTTGATGCGGCGGATGACCGAGCAGGGCGAGGTCGACGCGCTGGTGCCCGAGCGCGTGTGGCAGGAGCTGTCGCGCGGGCTGATGGAGGCCAAGCCGTCGCGCATGCTCGAAGTGCTGCGCGATTGCGGCGCGCTGGCGCGCATCCTGCCGGAGCTCGACGTGCTGTGGGGCGTGCCGCAGCCGGAGAAGTGGCACCCCGAGATCGACACCGGCATCCACATCCTGCAGGTGATCGATTGCGCCGCGCGCGCAGGCCTGGAGTTGCCGACCCGCTTTGCGTGCCTGATGCACGATCTGGGCAAGGGCGTGACGCCGTCGGCCACCTGGCCGGCGCACCACGGCCACGAGGAGCTGGGCGTCAAGCTGGTCGAGCAGGTGTGCAAGCGCCTGCGCGTGCCGACCGATTGCCGCGACCTGGCCGTGATGACCGCGCGCGAACACGGCAACGTCGGCCGCGCGCTGCAACTGCGTCCCAACACCATCGTCAAGCTGCTCGAGCGCTGCGACGCCTTCCGCAAGCCGGCGCGCTTTTCGCAGATGCTGCTGGCGACCGAGTGCGATTCGCGCGGGCGCATCGGACCGTCGGCCAGCTACGACGGCGCGCCTTTCCCGCAATTGGCGCACCTGGAGGCGGCGCTGGCCGCCGCGCGCGCCGTCAACGCCGGCGAGATCGCCCAGGCCAGCACCGATCCGCAGCGGATACCGGAGCGGGTGCACGCCGCCCGCGTCGGCGCCGTCAAGCTGGCGCTGAAGGCGGCCGACGTCGACGGCGACGATGGCGCCGGCACGCCGCCGCCATGAACTCCTCCGACCTTTTCCAGAATCCGCTGCGCCGATGGGGCAAGCAGAAGGACGGCAAGCGCCGTCCGACGGTGCTGGTCAAGGAGCTGCGCGAGCGCGACCGCCGGCGCATGGTCAAGCACTTCCTGGAACTGGAAAGCGCCGACCGGCTGCTGCGCTTCGGCACCATGCTGCCCGACGAACAGGTCGAGAAGTACGTCAACAAGATCGATTTTTCGCGCGACATGGTGTTTGGCGTGTACAACCGGCTGTTCAAACTGGTGGCGGTGGGCCACCTGGCGTTCGCGCCGCGCGACGACTCCAAAAGCGCCGTCACCGACAAGGAGCGGGTGGCCGAATTCGGCGTCTCGGTCAGCAAGAGCGCGCGCGGCATGGGGGTCGGCTCCAAGATGTTCGAGCGCGCCGCCATCCACTGCCGCAACAACGATGTCGACACCTTATATATGCACTGCCTCTCGTCCAACAAGACGATGATGCACATCGCGAAAAAGGCCGGCATGGAGATCCAGCGCGACTACGGCGAGGCGGACGCCTATCTCAAGATACCGCCGGCTAATCCGGCCAGCGTGCTGCAAGAGGCGCTCGACGAGCAATTCGCTACCCTCGATTACACCTTCAAGGCCAACCGGCGCATCGCCACCAAATGGATCGGTCGTTTGATCGGCCGCAAGTGATCTCCTGATAAGTCCGCTTCACGCTTTACCTTCCCCCTAACCCGGTGGTAAGTGTCTGTATGCAATCACAACTAAAGTCAATTTAGTTGAATTAATTCCGCGCGGCGTTAGAACCTTTGGCTGCCGAGCTGGAATGAACGGTCAGACAAGATACGCAACCGGTAGCCGAACCTTTTCAACGTGTCGCTGATTTCCTCACTTCTGCCCGTGCCATGGGCGGCGGACGCCTTAGCTTCAGCTATATGCAGCGCGCAGCTGCGGGCGCCCGACCTGGGCGTGTGCCTGCGATTGCTGGTGCTCTCGCCGCTGTTGGAGGAGTGCGTGCTGCGCGCCGGCCTGCAGGAGTGGCTGATGCGGCGACCGTCGGCGTCGCAGATATCAGCGCGGGCCTGGCCCGTGCTGGCGTCGACGGCCGCTTTCGGCCTGCTGCATGTGGGCGCCGGCTGGCATGCGTTGGCGGTGCTGCCACCGGGACTGGCGCTGGCGCTGCTGTATCAGCGCACGCGCCGCTGGTGGTGGTGCGCGCTGGTGCACAGCGGGTTCAATTCCTTTGCGATCTCTGTCTGCGGCTTATAGATCAACTTCAGGAGAGTGGCATGAACGGTATAACGTGGGTATTCCCGCTGCGGCAAGCGGCTGTGGCGGCGCTGCTAATAGGGCTGGCGTCGCAATCGGCCAGCGCGCAGGACGCGGTGAACGGCCGTAGCCTGTATCTGAACGGCCCGGTCGGCGGCGGCGCCAGCAGTTGCACCGTCTGTCACGGCGCCTCGCCGGCCAACAACGTTAGCGGCATCCAGCGCGGCGCCAATCAGCCATCCGTCATCGCCAGCGCCATCGCCAACAACCGTGGCGGCATGGGCCGGTACGCCAACCGCTTCAGCGCCGCCGAACTGGCGGACCTGGCGGCCTTCATCGCCAATCCGAACGTCACCGCTCCGGCTCCGGCTCCGACCGCGTCGCTGGCGCCGGCCAGCCTGGCCTTCAGCGGCACCAGCATCGGGCAGACCAGCGCCCCCCTGGGCAGCACCTTGAGCAACACAGGCAACGCCGCGCTCAATATCGGCAACATCGCCTTAAGCGGCGCGGCGGCCGGCGACTACAGCCTGGCCGGCGGCAGCTGCGCCAACGGCGCGATCATCGCTGCCGGAGCCAATTGCACGGTGCAGGCCAGCTTCCGGCCGACCGCCGCCGGCGCCCGCGCCGCCACCCTGACCATCACCCACAACGCCACCGGCGGCAGCAGCACCGTGGCCCTGAGCGGCACCGGCAACGCCACACCGCAGGCGACCATCGCGCTGTCGGCGCCGAGCATCAACTTCGGCGCGCAGCTGACCGGCGCCGCGTCGGCCGTCTCCACCATCAATGTCACTAACAGCGGCCAGGCGCCATTGGCCTTCAGCGCGATCGACGTCAGCGGCGCCAACGCCGGCTTCTTCACGCTCGGCGGCAGCTGCGCCATCGCCACGCCGCTGGCCGCCGCCGCCAGCTGCACGGTCACGGTGCAGGCCACGCCGGCCACCGCAGGCGCCTTCGCCGCCAGCCTGACGCTGGCCTCCAACGCCGCCAACGGCAACGCCACGGTCGCCCTGTCGGGCACTGCGTCGGCCGCCGCGCCGGCATTGACGGCCACGCCTTCGGCGCTGGCCTTCGGCATGCAGACGATCGGTGCGCCCGCCGCCGACCAGACCGTGGTGCTGGCCAACACCGGCAACGTCGCCGTGGCCTTCACGCGCGTCGGCTTGATCGCCTCCGGCTCCAACGCGTTCACCATCGCCGGCAGCGATTGCGGCGCCACGCTGGCCGTCGGCGCCAGCTGCGCGGTGCCGGTGCGCTTCGCCCCGACGGCCGCCGGCGCGTTCACTACCTCGCTGAGCGTGACGTCCAACGCGGCGGCGCTGCAAGTGGCCATCACCGGTAGCGGCACCGCGCAAGCGGTCGGCATCCCGGGGTTGTCCGAGACCGGGCCGATCGCCTTCGCCGACACGCAGGTCGGCGCCACGGCGGCGCTGCATACCACCACGTTCCATAACAGCGGCAGCGCAGCGCTGAGCATCGCCACGCTGACCTTGAACGGCAGCCAGCCGGGCGACTTCGTCGTCGGCGGCACCTGCGCCGCCAACACGCCGGTCGGCGCCGGCGCCAGCTGCGCCATCACCACCGCGTTCCGCCCGACGGCGGCCGGCGCCCGTAGCGCCGGGTTGCTGATCGTGACCGATGGCGGCGCCCAGTTCACGCTGCCGCTCAGCGGCAACGGCGTGGCGGTGGCGGTCAGCACGCCGTCGTTGGCGCTCAATCCACAGAGCTTCGACTTCGGCGCCGTCACCATCGGCGCGGCCTCGCCAAGCCGCCGCTTCACGCTCACCAACAGCGGCTCGGCGCCACTGACCTTGGTCAGCGCCGCCTTTAGCGGCCCGTTCGCCGCCGTCGCCGACAGCACCGGCTGCGCCGCCTTCCCGTTCACGCTGCAGCCGGGCGCCTCGTGCGACCTGGTGGTCAACTACACGGCGGTCGCCGCTGGCGGCAACAACGGCAACGTCGTGCTGCAATCGAGCGTCGCCGGCAGCAGCTGGCCCATCGCCCTGGCCGGCCAGGCCAACGTCGCGCCGTCTAACGCCAAGCCGCAAAACGCCGGTGGAGGCGGTTGCTCCGCAGCGCAGGGCGTCGACGACCCCGTGCTGGCGCTGCTGGTGATGCTGTCGCTCGGCGTGATCGTGTGGCGCCGCCGTAGCCGTGGCGACCGCAGTGCGGATGCCGCCGACGCCGAACAAAACTAACCCTGGAGCTTCTATGAAAATCAAATCAGTCAAAACGATTGCGCTGTTGCTGGCCGCCGCGCTGGGCATGTCTTCCGCGCTGGCCCTGGAGAAGGGCGCCGCCGCGCCCCAGTTCGACCTGCAAGGCACGGACGGCGCGGTGCAGCTGGCAAAACTGAGCGGCAAAGTGGTGTACGTGGACTTCTGGGCCTCGTGGTGCGGTCCGTGCCGCCAGTCGTTCCCGTGGATGAACGAGATGCAGGCCAAGTACGGCCCGCGCGGCCTGCAAATCGTCGGCATCAACGTCGACGCCAAAAGCGAGGACGCCAAGACCTTCCTGGCGGCCACGCCGGCCAAGTTCACCATCGCCTTCGATCCAAAGGGCGCCACCCCGCGCCAGTACGGCATCAAGGGCATGCCGAGCAGCGTGTTGATCGGACCTGACGGCAAAGTGCTGCTGGAGCATTCCGGCTTCCGCGACGCCGACCGCGCCGAGCTGGAAGCGAAGATACAGTCCGCGCTGGGAGCGGGCAAATGAAAAACGGCCAAATGAAAAAGCTGATCGTCTGCGCCCTGGCGGCCGGCATGGTCGCCGGCTTGACCGGCTGCGCCTCGCTGGGCAATGTCCAGCCGTGGGAAAAAGGCACGCTGGCCAAGCCTGAAATGACCTTCAACGACGGCGGTTTGTTCAGCCGATACGACGACCATATCTACACCAGCCGCGAGTCCTCGTCGGGTGGCGCCGGTGTCGGTGGCGGCGGCTGCGGTTGCAACTAAGATGGAAAACCCTATGACGAGTCAAGACAGCACGAACACCACGGCCTCCGGCGACAATCAAATGTCGCTGGCCACCTCGATCCTGGCGGCGGCGCTGCTGCTGCCAGGCCTGCAGGCGCACGCCGAAGCGCCGCCGACCAATGGTGTGATCAGCGTCGGCTACCTCGATTACCGCGACAGCCAGTCCGGCCTCGATCGCATCCGCGTGCACGCGCCGTCGGTGTCGATCATGGCGCCGGTGGCCGGCGTCTGGAGCGTGAGCGCCTCGGCGGTGACGGACGACGTGTCGGGCGCCTCGCCGCGCTACCACACCGCTGTCTCGGGGGCCTCGCGCATGAGCGACGACCGTAAGGCCGGCGACGTCTCGCTCAAGCGCTACCTCGAACGCGGCAGCGTGTCGCTCGGCGCCAGCTATTCGACCGAGCACGATTACGTCTCGCGCGCGCTGTCGCTGCAAGGCACCTTCGAAAGCGAAGACCGCAACACCACTTGGTCGGCGGGCTTCGGCCGTTCCAACGACGAGATCAATTCCACCGGCGGCAGCGTCGTTGGCGAAAAGAAGAACACCACCAACCTGCTGGTCGGCGTGACCCAGGTGCTGACCAAGAACGATGTGGTGCAACTGACGCTGGCGCACGACCATGGTCGCGGCTACTTCTCCGATCCGTACAAGGCCTTCGACAACCGCCCGCGCAGCCGCAACGAAAGCACCTTGCTAGCGCGCTGGAACCACCACGTCGAGTCCACTGGTGGCGTCAGCCGCACCTCGTACCGCTACTACCGCGACAGCTACGGCACGCGCGGCCACACGCTGGGCCAGGAATACGTGCAGCCGCTGGCGCAGGGCTGGACCGTGACGCCGGAAGTGCGCCTCTACACGCAAAGCGCGGCGGACTTCTATTTCGATCCGGTCTACGATCCGGTGCTGGGCGCGCCGTTCCCGCCGGGATTCAATGGCGCCAACCCCGGTTACATGTCGGCCGACCAGCGCCTGTCGGGCTTTGGCGCGGTGACCCTGGGCCTGAAGGTGAGCAAGCAGATCGACAAACTATGGTCGGTCGACGTCAAGGTCTCGGCGTATCAGCAGCGCGGCAGCTGGCGCCTGTTCAACTCCGGCAGCCCGGGGCTCGACACGCTGCGCGCGCAGACCTTCCAGATCGGGATCAACCGGCAATGGTAGAGGCGATCCACCGCACCGCCTTCGACGCCATGGCCAGCCGCTGCGAGATCAGGCTGGCCGCGCCGGACGCGCACACGGCGGAGCTGCTGTCGCGCCAGGCCGTGGCGGAAGTGCGGCGCATCGAGGAAAAATATTCGCGCTACCGCCCCGAGAGCATCGTCTCGCGCATCAACGCCGCCGCCGGCAAGGAGTCGGTCGCGTGCGACAAGGAGACCATGGCGTTGATGTCGTACGCCGCCGCGTTGTTTGGCGTCAGCGAGGGTCTGTTCGACATTACCTCCGGTGTGCTGCGCAAGGCCTGGGATTTCCGCCGGCCGCGCGTGCCAGAACCGGAGGTGCTGGGGCCTTTGCTGGAGCTGGTCGGCTGGCGCAAGGTCATGTGCGACGCCGAGGAAGTCTATCTGGGGCAGGCCGGCATGGAGATCGATTTCGGTGGCTTCGGCAAGGAGTACGCGGCCGATCGCGCGGCCGCCTTGCTGATCGAGGCCGGCGTGCGGCACGGCTATGTGAACCTGGGGGGCGATATGCGCTTCATCGGCCCCCGGCTTGACGGCCGTCCGTGGAGCATCGGCATCCAGGACCCGCGCGATCCCGACGCGGTGGTGGCCAGTATTCCGATCAGCCGGGGCGCGCTGGCCACCAGCGGCGACTACGAGCGGTATTTCGAACTCGATGGACAGCGCTACTGCCACATCCTCGATCCGCGCACCGGCATGCCGGTGAGGCACTGGCGCTCGGTGAGCGTGATGGCGCCGATGGCGATAGCGGCCGGCAGTTGTTCGACGATCGCCATGCTCAAGCAGCAGGGCGGACTCAATTTTCTGAACGCCTCCGACATGGGTTATTTAACCGTCGATGATCAGGGGCAGACGTTGTATAGGGATATCTCATGAACCAACAAAAATGGATGGTGCGCCTGCAGATGCTGGCGGCGATGCTCATGTCGGTGATCGCGCTGTTCGCGGGCGGGCAGGTGAAGGCGGCCGATTTCCTGGAGCCGGAGCAGGCGTTCAAGCTGACCGCCGAAACGCTCGACGCAAAGACCGTGCGGCTGACGTGGGTCGTCGCCAAGGACTACCACCTGTACCGCGACCGCCTGAGCTTCAACGCCGACGGCGCGCAGGTGGGCACGCCGGTTCTGCCGAACGGCATCCGCAAGTTCGACACCAATTTCAACAAGGAGATGGAAACCTACGAGACCAGGTTGGTGATCAATCTCCCGGTGACGGCCAGCGCGCCTTATACGCTGCTGGTCGGCTACCAGGGCTGCGCCGATGCCGGCTTGTGCTACTCGCCGGCGTCGCAGAGTTACCGCGTCGACCCCCGCACGCCGGGTAAGCTGACGCCGATCGAGCCGGTCGATCCAGCGCCGGCCGCCGCCGGTAGTGCCGTCACTTCGGCCGCCACTTCGGCCGCTAGTTCAACCAGCACTTCGGCCGCAGCCGCAACCACCACCCCGGCCGTCGCCGCGCCGGTGCACGAAGACGACAGCTCGATGGCCCAGCGCACGCTGCAAAGCGGCAGCGCATGGCGCATCGGCCTGGCCTTCCTGGTCTTCGGCCTGCTGCTGTCGTTCACGCCGTGCGTGCTGCCGATGGTGCCGATCCTGTCGTCGATCATCGTCGGCGAGGGCAATGTCTCGCGAGGCCGCGGCTTCATGCTGGCGCTGGCCTACAGCCTGGGCATGGCGCTGGTCTACACCTCGCTCGGCGTCGGCGCCGGCCTGGCCGGCGAAGGCCTGGCCGCCGCGCTGCAAAAGCCGTGGGTGCTGCTGACGTTTGGCGCCTTGCTGTTCACACTCTCGCTGTCGATGTTCGACGTCTACCAGCTGCAGTTGCCAAGCAGCCTGCAAAGCCGCCTGAGTTCCACCAGCGGTAGCATGGGCGGCGGCAAATTCGCCGGCGTGTTCGTCATGGGCGCCTTGTCGGCGCTGATCGTCGGCCCGTGCGTGGCCGGTCCGCTGGCCGGCGCGCTGCTCTACATCAGCCAGACGCGCAACGTCTGGACCGGTGGCTGGGCGCTGTTCTCGATGGCGGTCGGCATGAGCGTGCCGCTGCTGCTGACGGGTGTTTCGGCCGGCAGCCTGCTGCCACGCGCCGGCGCCTGGATGAACGGCGTGAAAAAAGTCTTCGGCCTACTGCTGATCGCCGTCGCCATCTGGATGGTCACGCCGGTATTCCCGGTGACCGTGATGATGATCATGTGGGGTGTATTCGCGCTGTTGTGCGCCATGTTCCTGCACGTGTTCGACGGCATTCCGAAGGGCGCGGGGTTGGGCGCCTACGCCGGCAAGACGCTGGGCCTGGCGTTCCTGCTGGCCGGTCTGTTCGAGTTGACCGGCGCCGCCAGCGCCGGACGCGACGTGTTGCAGCCGCTCGGTCATCTGACCGCCGGCCGCGCCGAGGGCGGGGCCGTTGGCGCCGCCGCCGGCGAGGCGCACTTCACGCGCATCAAGACGGTGGCCGAACTGGATCGGATTCTGGCCACCAGCACCAAGCCGGTGATGCTGGACTTCTACGCCGACTGGTGCGTGTCGTGCAAGGAGATGGAACGCTTCACCTTCTCCAAGCCGGCCGTCAACGCCAAGATGAAGGATGTGCTGCTGCTGCAGGTGGACGTCACGGCCAACAACGCCGACGACAAGGCGCTGATGAAGCGTTTCGGCCTGTTCGGGCCACCGGGACTGATCTTCTTCAACGGCGGCAAGGAAATCCCGAACAGCCGCGTGATCGGCTTCCTGGCCGCCGAACCGTTCCTGCAGCATCTGAACCGCCACTTCGCAAGTTAGTCGAGGTTGTCGCTGTCGACAAGCAGGCGTTTGCATAGCTCCTGCTTGTCGATTTCACTGGCTTCTTGGGCACAAGCGGCGGCAAGCGCTTGCTTTGCGTCGTTGGCGGCCTGTTGCTGGTTCTTCGCGGCAATCTGCAACCAGAAGTCATCCGGATTCTGGGTCGCGCGTGTGGTGGTGGCTGCCGCAAATTCGCTTAGCACCCGAGCATGGTTCCTGAGAAATTCGATGCTCATATCGTTAACTCCACAA
>DASVTJ010000034.1:0-2816 GCA_036387635.1 Duganella sp. | reverse complement strand
TACGACTTCATCATCTTCGTGTTTTTCGCCACCTCGATCGGCGCCCTGTTCTTCCCGCCGTCGATGCCGGACTGGCTGCGCCTGTTCCAGACCTTCGGCATCTTCGCCGCCGGCTACGTGGTGCGCCCGCTCGGCGGCATGGTGATGGCGCACTTCGGCGACCTGCTGGGGCGCAAGAAGATGTTCAGCCTGTCGATCCTGCTGATGGCCGTGCCGACCTTGCTGATCGGCTTGCTGCCGACCTACGCCAGCATCGGCCTGGCCGCCCCGTTGTTGCTGTTGCTGCTGCGCGTGTGCCAAGGCGCGGCCGTCGGCGGCGAGGTGCCCGGCGCCTGGGTGTTTGTCTCCGAACACGTGCCGGCGCGCCACATCGGCTACGCCTGCGGCACGCTGACCGCCGGCCTGACCTTCGGCATCCTGCTCGGCTCCCTGATTGCCGCCGGCATCAACAGCGTCTTCACGCCACAACAGGTGCTGGACTACGGCTGGCGCCTGCCCTTCCTGCTGGGCGGCATCTTCGGGCTGGGAGCGATGTATTTGCGGCGCTGGCTGCAGGAGACGCCGGTCTTCCTCGAGCTGCAACAGCGCAAGGCGCTGGCCGCCGAGATGCCGCTGAAAGCCGTGCTGCGCCAGCATCGCCGGGCGGTAGTGCTGTCGATGCTGCTGACGTGGATGCTGTCGGCCGCCATCGTGGTCGTCATCCTGATGACGCCGGCGCTGCTGCAAAAGGTGTACGGCTTCGACGCGCGCACGGCGCTGACCGCCAACGCCTTGGCGACGCTGTGCTTGGCTGTCGGCTGCGTGGCGGCGGGCGTGCTTGCCGACCGCTTCGGCGCGCGCCGCATGCTGATCGCCGGCGCGTTGTTGCTCGCCGTCTGCACCTACGTCTTTTACACCACGCTGGAGACGCGCCCCGACCTGCTGCTGCCGCTTTACGCGCTGCTGGGGCTGAGCGTCGGCGTGGTCGGCGTGGTGCCAAGCGCGATGGTGCGCGCGTTCCCTGCGCCTGTGCGCTTTTCTGGGTTGTCGTTCTCCTACAATCTGGCTTATGCCATCTTCGGCGGCTTGACGCCGATCATGGTGACCTTGATGCTGAAGACCCAGCCGCTGGCGCCGGCCTATTACGTCATGGCGCTGTGCGGCCTGGGCGTGGTGACGGCGCTGTTTATCAAAGACCGGCCGCTAACCGTGTGAGGCTGGACGCCGGCGGCGCATCGCCGGCGACGGGCGCCGATGTGGGCGACCTGATCGCTGAAATACCGGTATCAACAACTATCCGAACGCCGGACAGCGACAATCCGGCGTGGCAAAAGCGCGTCATGCCGGTCGCACCGCACGGAAAACAAGCCTCCGGCGAGAGGAAATGCTATCGTTCGCCTCTGGGTGCCTAACCCAACAGTAAGCCGCGTCCGCTCGCCGGATCCACCCATTAACCGAAGCTCGCCCATGCCGCATCCACCGTCGCCACCCCACCCCGCCCAACCGATCGCTTTCGCCGCTGGCGGCGGCGAGATGGGAGCGCTGCTGCGGATGTTCGACTGGGCGGCCACGCCGCTGGGCGCGCTGGACACCTGGCCTTCGGCCCTGCGCACCACCGTCAGCATCATGCTCGGCTCGCGCCATCCGATGTACATCGCCTGGGGACCGGGGCTGCACTTTCTGTTCAACGACGCCTACCGGCCGATCCTCGGCGCCCTCGGCGACCAGCCCGACCACATCCTGGGCAAACCCTTTAACGAAGTCTGGAGCGACCTGTGGCACGAGGTCGGTCCGATGTTGAACGGCGCCATGGCAGGCACCTGCACCGCCGCCGAGGACCACCCGTTCGTCGTGCATCGCCACGGCTATCCCGAGCAGATGTACGCGACGTTCTCGGTCAGTCCGGTGCGCGACGAGACCGGCGCGGTGGCCGGGGTGTTTTGCGTGTGCGCCGAGACCACCGGCAAGGTGGTGGCGCGGCAGGAACGCGACCGCGCCTTGACCGAGTTGGCTGCCAGCAACGAGAAACTGCGCATCGCCGCCGAGGCGACCGGCTTCGGGCTGATCGATTTCCAGCTACAGCGCGACGAGCTCGTTTGTAGCGATCTGGCCTTACAACATTTCGGTCTGCCGCGCGGCGCCGACGTGCGCGCCCAGCTGTCCGACCGCATGCATCCGGACGACCGCGACCGCGTGTTGTCCGGCATGCGCACGTTGATCGACACCGCGCGGGCGGCGCGCTACCAGGACGAATACCGCACGGTCGGGCTGGACGACGGACGCGAGCGCTGGATCTCCGCGCAAGGCCAGTTGCTGCTCGATGCCGACGGTACGGCGCTGCGCCTGGTCGGTACCACGCTCGACATCACCCGGCAGAAGCGCGTCGAGGGCCGCCTGCGCCTGCTCGATACGATTGGCAAGGCCACCAGCATCGCGTCCGACGCCAAGTCCATCATGGCCGAGGCCACCCGGCTGCTCGGCGAACACCTGGGCGTGACGCGCGTGGCCTACGCCGACCTGGAGGCGGACAACGACCGCTTCACGATCCGCCACGACTGGACCGTGCCGGGAACGTTCAGCACCGTCGGCGTGTATTCGCTCGATCTGTTCGGCAGTCGAGCGACCGGCAATCTGCGCGTGGGCAAGACGCTGCAAATCAATAACGTCGACACCGAACTGGCCGCCGGCGACGGCGCCGAGATGTTCAATCAGATCGGCATCAAGGCGATCATCTGCTGCCCGCTGGTCAAAGGCGGCAAGCTGGTGGCGATGATGGCGGTGCACCAGCAACACCCGCGCGCGTGGTCGGCCGACGAGGTTGCGCTGGTGGAGGATGT
>DASVTJ010000033.1:0-17164 GCA_036387635.1 Duganella sp. | reverse complement strand
TTCATCTTCGTTTGCTATTTCTTTAACTACCTCGACCGCGTCAACGTCGGCTTCGCCAAGCTGGAAATGCTCGACGCGCTCAAGCTGAGCAACACCGTCTACGGCCTCGGCGCCGGCATCTTCTTCATCGGTTACGTCCTGAGCGGCGTGCCGAGCAACCTCATCCTGCACAAACTTGGCGCGCGACGCTGGATCGCCGTGATGATGGTGGTGTGGGGCACCTTATCGGCGTGCATGTTGTTCGTGTCGACGCCGGTGTCGTTCTATGTGCTGCGCTTTTTCACCGGCGTGGCCGAGGCCGGCTTCTTCCCCGGCATGGTGCTGTACTTTACGCACTGGTTCCCGTCGCAAAAACGCGGCCAGGTGATGGCGCTGTTCATGTCGGCGATTCCGATCTCGGGGCTGATCGGCGGTCCGCTGTCGGGCTGGATGCTGGCGCACTTTTCGGCCGGCCAGGGCGGCATGATGGGCTGGCAATGGCTGTTCCTGCTGCAGGGCGTGCCGACGGTGCTGTTGGGCGTGGCCGTGTATTTCTATCTGAACGACGGCATCGAGCAGGCCAAGTGGCTCAACGCCTACGAAAAGCGCGCAATGCAAGTCGCGCTGGACGACGATGAAAAGCAGCGCCAGGCCACCAGCACGGTCGGTCAATCGTTTAGCGACGTGCTGCGGAACGCCAACGTGTGGATGCTGGGCGTGATTTACTTCTGTATCCAGATGGGCGTGTACGCGATCAATTTCTGGCTGCCGTCGATTATCAAGTCGCTCGGTTATTCAAGCGCCGTCACGGTCGGCTGGCTGAGCGCCGTTCCATACCTGTTCGCCGCCGTGTTCATGGTGTGGGTGGGCCGCTCGGCCGACCGCCGCGGCGAGCGCCGTTGGCACGTCACCGCGCCGATGCTGATGGGCCTTGTCGGCCTGACGCTGGCGGCCAACTTCTCCAGCAATCCGGTGGTCGTCATCGCCGGCTTGAGCATGGCGACCATGGGCGCGCTGGCGGCGTTGTCGATGTTCTGGGCGCTGCCGGCGGCGTTCCTCGGCAGCGCGGCGGCCGCCGCCGGCCTGGCGTTGATCAATTCGCTGGGCCAGATCGCCGGCTTCGTCAGCCCGTTCCTGGTCGGCTGGATCAAGGATGCGACGCAGAGCACCGACGTGGCGCTGTATATCCTGTCGAGCGTGATGCTGGTCGGCGCGCTGCTGGTGCTGCTGGTGCCGGCCAGGCTGGTCAACCGTTGAAGGGATCATCATGAAAATCGTCATCGCCCCTGATTCATATAAAGAGAGCCTGACGGCGATGGCCGTGGCCAACGAGATCGAAGCGGGCTTCCGCGAGATTTTCCCCGACGCCGACTATTTGAAGGTGCCGGTGGCCGACGGCGGCGAGGGCACCGTGCAGGCGATGATCGACGCCAGCGGCGGGCGCCTGGTGACGCTGCGCGTGCGCGGCCCCCTGGGCGAGCCGGTGGACGCCTTCTACGGCATCATGGGCGATGGCGCGACGGCGGTGATCGAGATGGCCGCCGCCAGCGGGCTGGAACTGGTGCCGGCCGCGCGCCGCGATCCGCTGCGCACCACCAGCTACGGCACCGGCGAGTTGATACGCGACGCGCTGGACGCGGGCGCCCGGCGCTTCGTGCTGGGCGTGGGCGGCAGCGCCACCAACGATGGCGGCGCCGGCATGCTGCAGGCACTCGGCGGGCGACTGCTCGATGGCGCCGGCGGCGAGCTGGCGCCGGGCGGCGCCGCATTGGCCGCGCTGGACAAGATCGATTTGTCCGGCCTCGATGCGCGCATCGTGGATTGCGTGTTCGACGTCGCCTGCGATGTCAGCAACCCCCTCGTTGGACCGCAGGGCGCCTCGCATATCTTCGGGCCGCAAAAGGGCGCGAGCGCCGACATGGTTGAAACGCTCGACGCCAGTTTGCGCCACTACGCCGACGTCATCGCCCGCGACCTTGGCCGGCAGGTTGCCGACGTGCCGGGCGCCGGCGCGGGCGGCGGCATCGGCGCGGCGATGCTGGTGTTCCTCGGCGGCCGGCTGCGCCCCGGCAGCGAGATCGTGACGGCGGCCGTCGGCCTGGACGCGGCGGTGGCCGACGCCGATCTGGTCATCACCGGCGAGGGCCGCATCGACAGCCAGACCATCCACGGCAAAACGCCGGTCGGCGTGGCGCGCGTGGCGCAGCGGCACGGAAAACCAGTAATCGCCATCGCCGGCTGCCTGGCGCCGGGCGCGGCGGTCATGCACGGGCATGGCATTGCAGCGGTGTTCGGCGCCGTCAGCCGTCCGTGCACGGTCGAGCAGGCGCTGGCGGACGCGGCGCTGAACGTGCGGGTGTCGGCGCGCAACATCGCAGCCGTCTTGCACTTGGGAAGCAAGCTGGGGTTGTGATAAAGTTGTTTCCTGCGTTGTCACGATAAGCCGCACGCCTTGGCACACCGGTCAGGAAGGACTTTTATGGCGCAAGAACGCGGGAACCCGAAATACGTGGCGACGTTGCCGACAATCAGATCGCAAATCTATAGTCTGGTTGTTGCCTGCGCTTTGCCGGCCGTTATCGGGTTCGCGCTGCTGACCAATAATTTTTTTGACCGTGAGCGTCGCCAGATCCAGCAGGACACGTTGATCACGGCGCGCGCGCTGATCCAGGCGGTCGAGCGCGATCTGAACACCGGCATCACCGTGGCGCTGGCGCTGGCCAACTCGCCAAGCCTGGACAGGGGCGACATCGCGGCTTTTCAACGGCAGGCGACCAACGTGCTGCGTCCCGAATTCCCGGGTTTTAATTTCGTCCTCAGCGACCGCAATTCGGTGCAGTTGATGAACACTGCGCGGCCCTACGGCGCGCTGCTGCCGGACCCGGGCAGCGCCGAGCGCGTCGCCAGAGTGTTCGACAGCGGCAAACCGGTGATCTCCGATCTGTTCATCGGCGGCGCGCTGAAACGGCCGCTGGTCGCGGTACACGTGCCGGTGCTGCGCGATGGTAAAGTCCTCTACGTGATCTCGGCGGCGTTCGTGCCGGAGCGGCTCGGCCAAGTGCTCAAGGAACAGCGGTTGCCGCCGGACCGTGTGATCGCCATCATCGATTCTCAAGGCGTGATCGTCGCCCGCACGCACGAAGCGGCCAGGTTCGTGGGCCACAAGGCCGCGCCGATGCTGCTGGCGAAGCTGCCGTTCAAGATGGAAGACGCGATCGAGGCGATCACGCTGGAAGGCATCCCGGTGTATTCGATGTACAGCCGGCTGCCGACCAGCGGCTGGACGGTGGTGGTCGGCGTGCCGCGCGGCGTGGTGTTTTCCGAGATGTTCGAGTCGATCAAGTGGATCGCCGCCTTCCTGATCGCACTGCTGGCCGCCGGCTTGGGTATCGCGTGGCACTTCGCCCGCAATATCGCGGGCACGGTGAGCGCCTTGTCCGGCGCGGTGGTGACCCTCGGACGGCAGGGCGGCACGCCCGGCAAACTTCAGCGCCTGACCTTCCGTGAAGCCGACGACGCCATTACGACCCTGCACGCGGTCGAAGCGGAGCTGCTGCGCTACCGCCACCATCTGGAAAACCTGATCGAGCAACGCACGTTGCAGCTGCAATCGGCGATGGAGCAGGCGCAGACGGCGAACGCCGCCAAGGACGTTTTCGTCGCCAACATGAGCCATGAACTGCGCACGCCGATGAACGCGGTGCTGGGCATGGCGCATCTGCTGGGCACCACCGGTCTGTCGCCGGAGCAGGGCCGCTACCTGGACATGATACGGGCCTCGGGCCAAACGCTGCTGGGGATACTGAACGATATCCTGGACTTCTCCAAAATGCAGGCGGGGAAGGTGGAGAAGCACCCGGTGCGCTTCAAACTGGACGAGGTGCTGCACGCGCTGGCGACGATCATGAGCGTGAGCGCCGGCGACAAGGATCTGGAGCTGTGTATCGGCGTGGAGCCGGACGTGCCACGCGTGTTGATCGGCGACCAGCTCCGTTTGCAGCAGATTCTGGTCAACCTGGCCGGCAACGCCATCAAGTTCACCGAGGTTGGCGAGGTATCGGTGCGCGTGGAGCTGGTCTCGGGCGTGCCACTGACGCTTGGCTTTACCGTGCGCGATACCGGCATCGGCATGAGCGAGGAACAACTGGGACGTCTGTTCTCGCCGTTCACGCAGGGCGACCTATCGACCACGCGGCGCTTCGGCGGCACCGGCTTGGGCCTGACCATTTCCAAAGGATTGATTGAAATGCTGGGCGGCGAAATCGCGGTGCGCAGCGCGCCCGGCGCCGGCAGCGAATTCCATTTCACGCTGCCGTTCGCCGCCGCCGACGAGACCCCTGCTGTGCGTGCGGCCGGTCGCCTGCGACTGCTGGTGGTGGACGACAACCAGACCAGCCGCTCGTTCATCAGCAAGATGATCGAGGCGTGGAACTGGGCCTGCGACAGCGTGGCGTCCGGACCGGAGGCGCTGGAGCGTTTGCGCGCCGGCGTGGCCTACGACGCGATACTGGTCGACTGGCATATGCCGGGCATGGACGGCGCGCAAACCATCAAGGCGATTCATGAGCAAATTCGGGAGCAGATGCAGGAGCAGATGGCCGACGCCAGCGTGCCGGTGATTTGCATGACCAATGCTTACGGACGCGGGAAGCTGATGCAGGAGATGGCCTCGCTTCCGGCGACCGCTTACCTGACGAAGCCGGTGACATCGTCAAGCCTGTTCGACACCGTGCAGACGGCGCGCGCGCACCACCACGCCGTCGCAGCCGATGTGGCGGAGACGCCGCCGATGCCGCAGCTGAAGGGCGTCCAGGTGCTGCTGGTCGAGGATAACTACATCAACCAGAACGTGGCCAAGGGGATTCTGGAACAAGCCGGCGCCTCGGTCGCGGTGGCGGAAAACGGCCAGGTGGCGCTCGACCTGCTGCGCGCGCAGCGCTACGACCTGGTGCTGATGGATGTGCAGATGCCGATCATGGACGGCTTTACGGCGACGCGCCGGATACGTGACGAGCTGGCGTTAACGCTGCCGGTGATCGCGATGACGGCAGGCGTCATGGCGTCGGAGCGGGAGCAGTGCATCGCCGCCGGCATGGACGACTTTATCGCCAAGCCGATCGACATCGAACAGATGTTCGCGACCATGCAGCGTCATCTGGACGTGACGAAACGCGGCGCGGTGCGATAACCAAAATCACCGCTGCGATCAGCTTTTGCGATCGCGGGTTTTCCGAATAAGCTAGAGCGGAATCGTTCGTTTTATTACGCAAGCCTGCCGTTTATATTGGCGGCCATGCGTACCCCATCCTTGTCCGCCGTCGCGCGCGGCGAGTGGGCACTTCCGGATTCCAGGGGTACATCTCTACTTTATGAGGAACCTCTTGAACAAGCCCCATCACATGCTCGCCATTCTGGCCTCGACCCAATTGCTCGCAATTCCGGCTGCGCTGGCGCAGGAGGCCTCCGCTTATCACTCGGCTGGCGCGCCCGTACCATTGGACGCGGTGGCGCCGGCCACCATGGTGCTCGCGCGCGTGACGGTCAAAGGCGCGCGCCGTGGCGCGGACCAGCAGACCGATAACATCCAGCGTGCGCCGACATCGTCCTATCGCGTGACCGGCGACGAAGCTGAGCGGCAAAACCTGACGTCGCTGGAGGATCTCCAGCAGCTCATTCCCGGCCTTGTCATACAGAGCACCGACCCGTCGGATACGCAGATCAGCATTCGCGGCGTGGGCGATGGCGGCGGCCAGGCCAGCGGCGACGCCAATATCGGCATGCCGAGCAGCGTGGCGATTTACGTCGACAACGTGTATCTTGCGCGCGCCGGGATGCTGGGGAATGGCCTCGGCGACATCGACTACGCCGAGGTGTTGAGCGGCGCGCAAGGCGCCGCCTTCGGCGCGAATGCCACCGGCGGCGTGCTCAATATCCATACGCGCGAGCCGTCGTTCACGCCGGAAGCGTCGGCCACGGTGTCGGTCGGCGGCAACGGCTACCGGCGGGGGCGGGCGATGGTGTCCGGACCGTTGTCGGCGTCGTCGTCCAATGCGTGGGCCGGGCGTCTGAATCTGGTCTATAGCATTAACGACGGCGCCGTGAAAAATATCCGCAGCGGCCATGACTTGAACGGCACCTCCAGCACCGGCGCGCGCGGCCAACTGCTGTACAAGCGGGGCGACGCCTTCAGCCTGCGTTTGAGCGCGGACTACAGCAACACCAACAGCAAGCCGACGCCGATTCTGCTGGCGACCAATGTCTTCAGCGGCACGGACGGCTATGTGGCGAAGTCAAAGGCCATCGGTAACAATATCGTGTTCGGACCGCAGGTCGATCTGGATGACGAGAACCGCGTTCACGTGGTGCAGGGCGGCGCGTCGGCGGTCGCGGATTGGCAGCTCGATAGCGGCTACAAGCTGCGCTCCGTAACCTCGATGCGCTACTTCCGCACCGATCCATCGATGGCGGACGGCTTTAGCGTCAACGTCTACAACGACACCGGAACCCAGGTGCGCGATCACACGTGGTCGCAGGAGTTCCGTGTCGAGTCGCCGCTCGGCGAGCGCTTCGACTACGCGGCGGGCGTGAATTACCTGGGCCAGAATCTGGACACCGAGGCGCACACGCGCTACGCCGCCGGCACCTTGGCGGGCACATATTATTCTTCGGCGTCTTATAATAATCTGGACGTGATCCGCTTCGGCAAGCTGCGCGATCACATGCTGTCGCCTTATGCGCAAGGCACCTGGCACATCGCGCGCGGTTGGGATCTGAACGGCGGCTTGCGCTTCACGTACGAGGAAAAGAGCGGCCAGTTCGTGCGCTACAACCGCGTGCCTTTCAATTCGGGCAATCTGAAGGAATATCATCAGCTGCCCTCGGCGACGCTGGTGCTCAAGTATCAATTGGCGCCGGATTGGAATACCTATCTGGCCGCTTCATACGGCGAAAAATCCGGTGGCCTGAACGTCTCGGCGGGCGCCGCGCGGCAGGCCGGCAATGATTCGCTCTACATCAAGCCCGAGAAAACCAGGACCGCCGAACTGGGTTTGAAAGGCGCGCTGTGGGACGACAAGGTGACGCTGAAGGCCGACCTGTTCGTGACCGCGATCGGCGACTTCCAGACCCAGGGCTACAATCCCGACGACCAGCAAACCTACCTGATGAACGCCGGCAGCTTCCGCTCGCGCGGCGCGGAAACCAGCATCCACGCGGCGTTGACGCGCAGACTGACGGTCGATCTGGCCGGCGTCTATAACGACGCCCGCTACACCGACTACGACAACGCGCGCTGCGCGCCGGAGGTGACGTTGTCGCCCAAGCCGCCGGCATCGTGCAACCTGACCGGCCAGCGGGTGTTCAACGCGCCGAAGGTGACGTGGAACGCCAGCGCGCGCTACGCCTGGCGCAGCGACAATGGCTGAACAACTTCGTCGGCGCGCGCTATGCGTATCGCGGCTGGATGAACGGCACCGTGGACAATTCAGCGCTCACCCGCGTGAGTAGTTATGGCCTCACCTCGTTCTCGGCCGGCACCGGTGGTAAGCTCGAACGCGGCGACTGGAGCGCATCGCTCTGGGTCAACAACGCCTTCGACAAAACCTACTACCGCCGCCTTTCCGGGGGCGACTATGGCACCGTCTGGGGCTGGCTGGGCGAGTCGCGCACTGTCGGCGCGACTCTCACTTATAAATATTGAGCGTGAACTATCGGCGCGGAGCGGGCAGGATGAGCGGATCACTGGAACGGCGTCACTTCTTTAAACTGGCCTCCTTGCTGACGGGCGGCGTGGCGGCCTTGGCGGAGACGACGACGGCAAAGGCGCTTGCGGCGGGAGGCGTCGCCGCCAATCCGACGCCGACGCGGGCGCCCTCGGCGATCACCGGCGAGACCGTGCTGCATTGGCTCGATGGCGCGCCGGCCAGCTTTAGCGGCGCCACGTTTGGCGCGCCGTGGCCGCAAGGCCGGGTGCCTCGCGACGCGGCGTTTGAGTTGCGTGGCTCCGCCGGCGCGCGTCAAGCCAGGGCCGTGCAATCGTGGCCGCTGGCGTACTGGCCCGACGGCACGCTCAAATGGTCGGCCCATGCGTTGGCCCCCGATGCCAGCGGCGAGGTGCCGGACGCGGGTTACACGCTGCATCCGTTGATCGGCGCCGGCGCCGTCCCCGGCGGCGCTGCCGCATCCTCCGCTTCCTCCGCCTCACTTGGGGCGGCGCTGGCCAAGGACAACTCCGCCGCCATCCAGATCGATACCGGCGTGCTGCAATGCACGCTGCCGCGCACTGGCGCTTTGCTCGTCAAAGAGATGAAGCGAGCCGGCAAGCCGCTGCTGCGCGACGGCCGCCTGGTGTTGCTGGTGGACGGTTCCATCGACGACGAATCGGCGGGCGCCGCGCGCCGCGCCTACGACAGCGCCGTCGACAAGGTCACGCTGGAGCAGAACGGCCCGCTGCGCGCCGTGGTGCGCGTGGACGGCAGCCATCAACACGCGGATGGCGCCAAGCTGCTGCCGTTCGTGGTGCGGCTGTATTTCTACAAAAACTCCGATACCGTGCGCTTGGTCCATACGCTGGTCTACGACGCCGATCCGGCGAAGTCTTACATACGTGGCGTTGGCCTGCGCTTCGGCGTGCCGATGGCCAGTGCTTTGCACGATCGTCATATCCGCTTCGTCGGCGACAACGGCGGCGTGTTCGGCGAAGCCGTAAGGGGGCTGACCGGCTTGCGGCGCGATGCCGGTCAAGCCGTCTACGATGCCCAGTTGTCCGGCCGCGCGGTGCCGCTGAACGCGATGTCGCCTGCGGTGACGAAAGGGCTGCCGTACATTCCGGCCTTCGGCCATTACACGCTGCTGCAGTCGCACCCCGACGGCTTCTCGATAGACAAGCGCACCAAGGCCGGCCAGGGTTGGATACACGCTGCCAGCGGCGCGCGGGCGTCGGGCACCGGCTACGTCGGCACGCCCGAAGGCGGCGTGGCGTTCGGCGTACGCAATTTCTGGCAAAGCTATCCAGGCCAGATCGATATCGGCGGCGCCGAAACGTCGCTCGCCACCGTGACCATGTGGCTATGGGCGCCCAAGGCGCCGGCGATGGATCTGCGCTTTTATCACGATGGCATGGGCGAGGACACGTTCGACAAGCAGCGCGCGGCGCTCGACGTCACCTATGAGGACTACGAACCGGAGTTCGGCACGCCTTACGGCGTGGCCCGCACCAGCGAACTGGAATGGCAACTGCTGCCGTCCACGCCGTCCGCCGACCAACTGGTGGCGATCAGCCGGCGCATCCAGGCGCCGCCACAGTTGATCGCGTCCCCCGCCCGGTTGCACCAGGCCGGCGTGTTCAGCGAGTACTGGAGTCCCGCGCCGGAGCGGCCGACGCCCGCCGTGGCCAAGCTCGAAAAGCAGCTGGCGTGGAGCTTCGACTTCTACCGCAACCAGGTCGAGCAGCGTAAATGGTACGGCTTCTGGGACTACGGCGACGTGATGCACACCTACGACGAGCAGCGGCACGTGTGGCGTTACGACGTCGGCGGCTATGCGTGGGACAACTCGGAACTGAGCACCGACATCTGGCTGTGGCACTACTTCCTGCACAGCGGCCGCGCCGACGTGTTCCGCATGGCGGAGGCGATGACGCGCCACACCGGCGAGGTCGATGTCCATCATATCGGTCCGTTCGCGCCACTGGGTTCGCGCCACAGCGTGCAGCACTGGGGCGACAGCGCGAAACAACTGCGCATTTCGACCGCCATCAATCGACGCTTCATGTACTACCTGACGGCCGACGAGCGGATCGGCGATCTGCTGACCGAACAAGTCGATGCGGTGGACCGTTTACGCACCGTGATCCCGGGCCGCAAAATCGGCCAGGTGGCGCCGGCGGCGGACCCGGTGAACTATGCCAGCGTCGCCTTCGGCACCGATTGGGGCGCCGTGGCCGCCGCCTGGTTCACCGAATGGGAGCGCACCGGCCAGCCGCGCTACCGCGACAAGCTGCTGGCCAGCATGGCGAGCATCGCCGCGCAGCCGCACGGCTTCCTGGCCGGCGGCGGGGTGATGGATTTACGCACCGGCGCCTATGCCGTCGACCGTGACAAAAAAATCAGCGTGTCGCATCTGAGCGCGGTGTTCGGACTGCCGGAAATTTGCAGCGAGTTGATACGCACGGTGCCGCAGCCGGCCTTCCGCGACGCGTGGCTGCGCTACTGCCGCCTGTACAACGCCAGCGAAAAGGAACAGAAGGCGGAGCTGGGCAAGGACCTGGGCAAACTCAATCTCGGGCAGGGCCATGCGCGCTTGCTGGCTTACGCGGCGGTGCAATGGCAGGACCCCGGCATGTTGAAGCGGGCGTGGTCGCAGTTCTACGAGGGCAGGGCGGGACTGGTCGAAAAGGATCTGGTGTCGCGCCGCGTGAAGCCGCCGACGGTGCTGAACGAGGTGGAGGAGGCGCCGAGGATCTCGACCAACGCCATCGCGCAATGGGGCCTTGGCGCGCTGGGCATGATGGCGTTGGAGTCGATCACTCAAACGGTCTACCAGGATGACTTCGAGCGATTCGATCCGCAGGCTTGGGCGGTGGAAGCGGAGGCGGGAGACGCCGTGGTGGCGGCGCAGGCGGTATCACGGGCGTTGGTGCTCGACGCCAGCCGTGGCCTGACGGTATGGCTGCGCCGGCCGTTGATCGGCCATTACGAAATCAGCTTCACGCGCACGGTGGTGGCGGAGGGTAAGCCGCACGAGCGCTTGTCCGATCTGAACTTCTTCTGGGAGGCGCAGCTCACCGGCGGCCAGGCTTCCGATCCGTTCCGGCGCTCGGGCAAGCTGGAAGAGTATGACAAGGTGCCGATGTATTATGCCGGCATAGGCGGAAACACCAACACCACGACGCGCTTCCGCTATTACGACGGCAGCGGCGATCGCAAGCTGCTGAAGGAATACCTGACGCCGGATTATCTGCTCAAGTCCAACCATCCGTACCGGATTCGCATCGTGGTCGACGCCAAGGGCACGCGCCTGTATGTCGACGACCGCGAGTTCTTCTCGGCGCCCGGCCCGCTGGCCGGCGGCGGCTACTTCGGTTTCCGCACCACGCAGTCGCGTCAGAAAGTCGAGCACTTCGTGGTGCGCCGCCTGGGTTGATGGCCTACAGTACCAGCACGCCCTGTAGCGAGGAGATTTTATGCGGGTCCGACCAGCTGTCCAGTAGCTTGCCGGCCGCGCTGAATTCCAGCAGTTGCCGGCCTTTGTTGCCGTTCTCCGGACCGTGGCCCTGCCAATTGGCGACGACGACGCGGCCGTCGTCGAGCACTTGGAAGGTGGCGTAGAAAAACGGCGACGTCTCCTCGGGCATGCCGCCGGCGTTGCCGAACGTCGTTGCTAGATTGCCGCGCCGGTCGAAGCGCGCCATAAAGGCGCCTTGGCCGGCCGACACCAGAGTGGTGCCGTCGGCCATGCGTTCGGCCTTCCACGCGTGTTCGAAACCCGGCGCGCGCATGGCGTTGAGCGAAATGAGGGAGGTGTCGGTTTCGAGAATGTGGTCGTTCATGCAGAGCAGATAGGTGCCGGCGACAGTAGTGCGCATCAGGCGCACGTAGTCGCCATCCCGGCGCACGCTGGATACGCGGCGGTACTCGCGGTCGAGCGTCAGCACGTTGATGCCGTCGGAGCCATCAAGATTATGGCCGGTGACCAGCGTGGCGCCATTGACCAGGCGGCAGGCGGATCTCACGTCTTTCCATCGATCGCACGCCGCGAGCACTTCGCCGGAGGAGATGGACAGTTCGAAGAAGCCGCGCTCGAAGCCGATCAGGGCGCGGTTTTGGGCGATGCGCTGCATATCGCACGCGCCGGGAAAATCGGCCAGGCTGCGCGTCCAGCCGTAGCGGGGATTGGTGGTGTCGATCAGCGACAGCTTCTGATGGCCCTCGTCGATGGCCAGAAATTGGTGCTTCATTCGTCTCCTTCGTGGCTTTTCCAGATCCTAGCATGCCGGGGAGACCAGGGACACGCCTAGCCGAGGATGGCCGGGTTGCGTTGCCAGATGCTGTAACACAGCGCGGTGGCGTAGCTGACCCACAGCAGATAGGGCACCAGCAGCATGCCGGCCAGTTTGTCGCGCCGGCCGAAGGCGCCGATGGTGGCGGCGATCATCAGCCACAACACGAGGATTTCGACGAACGCCAAAGCGCCTTTGTGCCAGGCAAAAAAGAGCCAGGTCCACAGGCTGTTCAACACCAGCTGCGACACATACAACGTCATCTCCGGACGCACGCTGCGCTCGACGGCGGTGCGCTGAACACGCCAGGCGGCAATGCCCATCAGCAGATAGAGTACGCTCCATGCCGGCCCGAACAGCCACGCCGGCGGTGCCCAATCCGGCCGATCCAGCTTCATATAGAACTCGCCCGCCTGCGCCGACGCATACGCGCCGATCGCGGCGAAGCCAAACGTGACCAGCAGCCAGCCGGCCAAGGCGGGCAAGTTCAGTGGGCGGGCATGCGTTGGTGCGCTGGACGTCATGGTTCTGTCTTTGGAATGGGGGTGCCGGAAGCATAGCCGTCAGGCCCGGCCGCGTCTGTACGCGATCGTACCTTTCGTTGCCGTCTGATCCGTGCCAGTGCGATGCTGCATGACAGACAAACCAGCAGGGCCGCCGTCCACGCATAGGTGGCGGTCACCGACGGCGGCCTTTGTTCCTTGGGCGCCAGCGGATTTTTCAACGCGGCCGGAAAGGCGCGCGGCGGCACCGGAATGATCTTCCAGTCGGCGCGGTCGGCCGGCGCGCGCCGTTGATATTCGTTAAGCGAGAGCACCGGATCGTAGCCGTAGGCGCGCGAGGAGGGGAACTGCGGAATGCGGACGAACACCAGCGCTTCCAGGTCGTTGGCGAGCTGCGCTTCGAGCGTGGTGCGGGGGCCTTCCTTGCCGGTAAGCCGGTGCAGCAGGTCCTCGCCGATGGTGTTGAAGGCAACGAACGGCAGTAACTCGGTACGCTCGGTCTTGAGGTAGTCATAGGCGCTTTGGCCGCTCGCGAGGCTGACTTCCTTGAGCGCCATGTACGGCAGCGCGACGGCGGCCTTGAGCGGACTTTCGCCGCCGACACGCGGAATTTTCCAGCCCAGGGTGCGCAACGTTTCGACGTTGATGCCGGCGCAGTTGGTGCCGGCGTGCCGGTACAGAAAATCCTGGCTGTAGAAGTGGTGGAAGACGCGGCTGATGGCTTCCTGGTACAACGCCGGCACGCGCTCGTCCTTCAAGACCGCGACCAGCATGTACGAAGGCCGGTACCACGATTGTCCGCTGTTGAGGTCGGCCATGTAGGCGTCCATCGGCAGCATCGATGCGATGATGCCTTTTTCGCTGACCGATCCGAGGTTGTAGAAGTTGTTGACGATCCAGTTGTCCCAGCCGCCTTGCCGGTCGAAACGGCCGGTGGCGACGGCGAAATGGCCGCCGTAGGCTTCGTCGTCGTCGCCCTGCGCGCCGTTGAGGATGAAGGCCAGCGCCGGCTTGCCGGCCAGGGCGGGTTCGCTGGCGCCGTCGCGGCGCCACAGCGTTCGGGTGGCGAATGGTTCGCGGGCGCCGCCGTTGTTCAGGCGCACCAGGCTTTCGATCGATTCACCGCGGCCGAGCGGCACGGCGGCCGGCAGCGCGGGCATGGCGTAGTCCTGCGGCCAGAGGGTGCGGGCGTGGTACGTCCCGTCCTTGAAGACGCCACGCGCTTTGACATCGCGCCCGGCGAAGTACTTTTGGCTGCTGGCGTCGAAGAACGAGCGGTTGCTGGCCAGCCTGGCGACGAGCGCGACCGGCAAGCTGGACCCGTCCGCGCTCAGCGAGGCGGCGTCGGCGGCCAGGCGTCCTTGCGCGACTTGTGGCGAGCCCATCCAAAGTAATTGCGGTGGCTTGCCCTGCGCTTTGCCTGCGGTTTGCAGGCGCCATGCCAGCACGTCATCCTGGGCGCGCGCCCTCGGTGACGAGCCCACGGCCTCCCGCTTGGCGACCGCGACGATGTCGTCGCCGAAATACCAGAGCGCCTGGGGCGAAGCGGCGCAACCGCGGCAGTCCGCCCTTGTGACGCTGAAGTCCGTCGCGGGATACAGGCCTATGGCCTCGGCTGCCAGCGCATCGCGCACCAACGACGCGGGCTGTTCCTGTTGCGCAGCGTTGGCTTGCGGCGGCGCGACCAAATAGAATACGGCCGCCGTGCCCATGGTCAGGACTCGGCGGGCGAAATGTGACAGATGGCGTTGCGGCATGGGGCGCTCCGGGTCGGTGGTCGCGCGACAACTGCGGCCCGGAGGCCGCGATCGCGAATTCCCACTCTACGGTAGTTGCTATGCGGCATTCTTAACATCCATCAAGGTCTGAACACTGGCTACGGTCATCATGACACGGATCGAAGCCGGCATTGTAAATCTACGACAGATGTCGGCGCGACGGGCCCTTGCCGGGGCCGATGGATGGCGCCCGGCGGGGAGGTTACTTATGTCAGCTCGGGCTGTCCGGTTTCAGGATATCGCTTTTTTGGCGCGCTGCCCGCCCTTGGCCAGCACCGTCTCGGCGGCTTTTTTGCCGGCCAAGAAGGCATGGTCGGAGTTGTAGTACTCCCACTCGCTGTAGCGGCCGGCCAGTACGATGTCATGCTCGGCCATCCAGGCGCGGATCGTGGCGACATTGTGCGCGCGCGCGTGGTCGTAGACGACGTAGGCGTACGGCATGTCGACCAGATTGGCGACGACGACGCGGTCGTCCGGCGACAGGAAGCCGGTGCGTATGCAATCTTCCACGCAGCGGGCGATGAGCGCGTCGCCATCGACCGGCAACGGCTTGTGCGGCGAATACGAGATTTCGCAAGTGAAACCGAAGCCGCCGGGGGCGTTGCACTCGGGACTGGCGTTGCCCTGCACGAAGATGCGGTGGAAGATGCTGTCCTCGGGGTAGTAGATCCAGTGCTTCTCGGTCACGCCGGGACGGTCGACGCCGATGTTGACGCAGCGAATCGAGACATGCCGCAGCCCGGCGGCGGCTTGCCGCACTTCGGGCGGCGCGGCGTTGCCGATCAGGCGCACCAGCTCCGGCAATGGCATCGTGCTGATCAATTGTTCGTATTGCAGGCGGCGGCCGTCGGCCAGCACCAGCGCGTGCTCCCGCGGCAACAGCGAGACGGCCGTGGCGCCCAGTTCGACCTTGCCGCGTATATGCGGCAGGAAACCATTCATCAGCGCCTGGAAGCCGCCACGCTTGGGGTAACCGAAGCGCGCGTTCGGTCCCATCGGCTTGGCGACCGGCTGCAACGCGCCGTCGATGATTTCGCCCAGGTCCGGCAGCGGCACGCGCCCGCCCAGCCACGAGGTTTCCATTTCGCTCAGCGGAACGGTCCACAGCTTGCGGTTGTACGGGATTGCGAAGTGCCGCGCGATGCCGGCGCCCCACACCTTGTAAATAAATTCCTCGAAGTTGCGCGGCTCGGACGCCGGCGCGCAGTAGGTGCTGTTGGCCACATCGGCAGTGCCGTCCGCGCAACAGTCGGCCACCTGGGCCGAGGCGGGCGTGGCGGCGGCCGACGATGTGATCCCGTGCCGCGCCTCCACCGCGCCGATGATGCATTCCTTGATGACATCCGGCGGCAGGCCGTACAAGGCGCCCTGGAACGGGTAGCGCGTATACACCTGTTTGCTGTAGACCCAGGCTTCACGCATCTGCCAGTGCTGATTGTCGCCCAGCAGGATATCGTACAGCTTGAGCACGTATGGATCGTTGGAAAACATGATGTGGCCGGCATAGTCGAACGTAAAGCCCTGGTCCTTGATCGAGCGGCACCAGCCGCCGACGGTCGCGTTACGCTCCAGCAGCATGGCGCCGGCGCCGAGTTGGCCAAGGTGGTAGGCCGCCGACAAGCCTGTCGGCCCGGCGCCGACGATGACGCACTCGATCGGCGCGGCGGAGCGCATCGGATTGATGATGGCGACGCCGCCGGTCGCTTCCGCGCCGACGGCCGGCGCGATCGGTTTGGCGTCTGGCCGCGCGCTGTCGATCAGCGTGCGCATCCGCTCGGCGGTGGCGTCCCACGAGGTGCTGGCGACGACCTCGCGCATGCGCCGCGCCATGGCGGCGCTTTGCTCCGGCGTCTGCGCCAGCGCGGCGCGGCAGGCGGCGACGAACTCGTCGTGGCTGGCGGCGATGGCCACGACATCGCCGTAAGGCTTGGCGACATCGGTGATCGGCGTGCTGACGATCGGTAGCTCGGCGGCCATGTACTCCAGCACCTTGGTCGGACTGATGTAGCGGGTTGCCTCGTTGAGCGCGAACGGCAGCAGGCACACGTCCCAGCCGGCCAGCAGGCGCGGCAGCGCCTCGTACGATTGCTGGCCCAGGTAGTGGATGTTCGATCGTTGCGGCAGCGATGCCGGCTCGATCTTGACCACGGGGCCGACCATCACCAGTTGCCACGCGGGGTTGGCGTCGGCCAGCGCCGCCAGCAGGTCGGCGTCGAAACGCTCGTCGATGACCCCGTAGTAGCCCAGGCGCGGATGCGGTATGCCGGCTTGCAGCGGATGGTGGGCGCCGCGGTCGAGCGCCTGCCGGAAGTGGGCGGCGTCGACGCTGCTGGGCAGGCAATGGACGCTGCCGTGGCGTCCGCGCTTGGCCTCGTACAGGCTGGGCCCGCCGGTGAAGACCAGGTCGGCGATCTTCAGCAGCGCCGTCTCGCGTTGCAGCAACTGGCGCGGAGGATTGCGGAACGCCGACAGCTCGTCCATGCAGTCATACACCACCAGGCGCGCGTGCAGCGGTTGCAGCAGCGGCAGCGCCATCGGCGTGTAGAACCAGACGATCGGATCGTCGCCGGGCGGCGCCAGCTCGGCCAGCAGCGGTTGCAGCAGCGCGATCTGGTCGTCATGGAAACCGACCGACGCCAGCGGCGTGTGCGGCTGGCAGACCGTCACGTTCGGCGCCGGCGTGGAGCGTCGCAACGTGCTGGCGCCTTCGCCGCGCACCGGTTCCTCGACGAAGAGAATGTGGTAGTGCTCAGCCAGCCTCGACAGTATCTGCTGCGGCCGCTGATAAACAAAGTCCCAGCGCAGATGGCTGAACACGATAATGGTCGGCATGCCGGCCGGCACGGAGTGAGGCACGTTCATTGGATTCTCCCCTGTCCCTTGCGGGTTGTTATGTTGGTGGATGT
>DASVTJ010000032.1:0-3066 GCA_036387635.1 Duganella sp. | reverse complement strand
CAAGCCGTCCGTCAGCGCCGATTTGAAGCTGATGGACGCGCGCATCTTCGGGCCGCTGCCGATGAACTGGCGCGTCGACTTCCTGGCGCGGCCGCTCGAACAGCGGCTGGTGTACGACGCCCACCAAGGGCTGTTCTTCGTGAACTTCGAAGGCTTCGAGGTGACCGACGCCGCCACCATCGACCGCATTTGCGATTTGGTGGCCGAACGTCTGGCGCCGCTGGGCCGCAAAGTCCCGGCGGTGATCAACTACGATAATTTTTCGATCGCGCCCGATCTGATGGACCAATATGTCGCGGCGGTCGACCAGCTGGCGGAGCGCTACTACAGCAAGGTCACGCGCTACGCGCACAGCACCTTCATGCGCGCCAGTCTCGGTCGCGCGTTCCGGCGCATCGAAAAGGATGCGGCGCTGTTCGCCAACTCGGCCGAGGCGTTGCTGCGGTTGCGGCAGGACGATGCATAACTAGTTTGCTCGTTATTACTTGTTTGTGCGCGTTTGTTTACACTGTATGCGTATTTGTGTACACTTCGACGCATGAAAAAAGATAACCTTCTGCTGCCCGAGCGGCACACCTTGATATTGCAGCAACTGTCGACGCACGGCCGCGTGCTTGCCACGCAGCTGGCGCAAGACCTCAACGTCACCGAGGATACGATCCGGCGCGACTTGCGCGATTTGGCCGCCGCCGGCATGTGCCAGAAAGTCTACGGCGGTGCCGTGCGCCTGCCCGCCGCCCCGGAATCGGGCACGCTGACCCAACGCGCCACCCGCGCCCAAGCCGACAAGTCGCGTCTGGGCGTGGCCGCCGCCACGCTGGTCAAGGCCGGCATGGTGCTGTTCCTTGATGCCGGGTCCAGCAACCTGGCGATCGCCGCCGCCTTGCCGGCGGTGCCGTTGACGGTGCTGACCAACGCGCCGTCGATCGCCGCGCGCCTGCTCGACAGCCCGCACATCGACTTGATCATGATCGGCGGACGCATCGACCACCGCCTTGGCGGCAGCGTGGGAACGACGGCGCTGCGCGAAATCCAGATGGTGCGGCCCGACCTGTACTTCGTCGGCGCGTGCGGCGTCGACGTGCGCGCAGGCGTGACGGCGGTCGACTTCGAAGAGGCGGAGTTCAAGCGCCGCTTGGCCGCCAACAGCAAGGCCACCGTGGTGGTGGCCACCGCCGACAAGCTTGGCGCCGTGGCGCCGTTCGCGGTGCTGCCGATCGCGCAGTTGACGCATCTGGTGGTCGAGCAGCACACCGGCGCCGACATCGCCGACGCCTATGCGGTGGCGGGAGCCAGCGTGCTGCGTGCCGGCGGCGACGCCGGCTCCCGAACACAGGAGGCGATGTGAGAACCCCTTCCGTGAAGACCATTAACTTCAAACAGCGCGTGTCGACCCGCCTGGCGTTCCTTGCCGCCGGCATGGCGATGTCCGCCTGGGCGCCGCTGGTGCCGTTCGCCCAGGCCCGCACCGGCGTCGCCGAAGGCCAACTCGGTTTGCTGCTGCTGTGTCTTGGCGTCGGCTCGTTGCTGGCGATGCCGGTGACCGGGATGTTGGCGTCGCGCTTCGGCTGCCGCATCGTGATTCTGGCATCGGGCGCCGGATGCTGCCTGGTGTTCCCGTTCCTGGCCATCGCGCCCGATATACAGTCGATGGCGCTGGTGTTGTTCCTGTTCGGCGCCAGCATGGGCACGCTCGACGTGGCAATGAACATTCAGGCGGTCGTCGTCGAGAAGGACTACGGCGGCGCGCTGATGTCGGGCTTTCATGGCCTGTTCAGCGTCGGCGGCATTGTCGGCGCCGGCGGCATGACGTTGATGCTGTGGGCAGGTCTGGGTATTGTCGCAGCGGCGATCGCGCTGGCGGTGACGGTGGCGCTGGTGCTGGTGTGCGCCGGCCCGCATTCGCTCGGCGAGCCGGCCGCCGAGGAGCGTGACGCGCCATTGTTCGTCGTGCCGAAAGGCGCGGTGGTGCTGATCGGCGCCTTGTGCTCGCTGGTGTTCCTGGCCGAGGGTGCGGTGCTTGACTGGAGCGCGGTGCTGCTGACCAGCGGCGGCGGCTTGACGGCGGGGCAGGGCGGTCTCGGTTACGCCGCCTTCGCGGTGGCGATGACCATCGGGCGCCTGAACGGCGACAAGCTGGTACGCCATTGGGGCGGACGCCGCGTGCTGGTGCTGGGCGGCGTGCTGGCGTCGCTGGGCTTTTTCACGGTGCTGTCGCCGTCGCCGTGGCTGGCCTTGGCGGGCTTCGCGCTGATCGGCGCTGGCGCGTCCAACATCGTGCCGGTGTTGTTCAGCGCCGCCGGCGGGCAGAAGGACATGCCGGCGGGCCTGGCGATCAGCGCCATCACCACCATCGGCTATGCCGGCATCCTCGCCGGTCCGGCGCTGATCGGCTTTATCGCGCACGCCACCAGTTTGCAGATGGCGTTCGGTGGGCTGGCGGTCGGCATGCTGCTGGTGACGCTCGGCGCGCGTATGGGCGTGCTCGGTCCGCGCGCTACGGACTAGGGGACCGCGTTCGACCGGCGATGACGGCTATGTCAGCCCGTCGAAGAGGATGATGTCGACGGTCTCGCCGGCGGCGACGTTGGCCTGTTCGTGGCGCAGCACCACGATGCAATTGGCTTCGGTCATCGAACTCAATATGCCCGAGCCTTGCGCGCCGGTCAGGCGCACTTGCGGCTCGCCGCCGGCGCCGGTGCCAACGATCCCGCGCTGGTATTCGGTGCGGCCGGGACGCTTGCGGATCGCCTCCGTGGTCCGCGCCCGCATCACCGGCTGGTTCGCGGTCGCGCCCATCATGCGCAGCAGCGCCGGACGCGCGAACATATAGAACGACACCATCACCGCGACCGGGTTGCCGGGCAATCCGAACAGCCACGCGCCGCCGTCTTCCGTTTGCACTTTGCCGAAGGCGAGCGGGCGGCCGGGCCGCATCGCCAGCTTCCAGAAATCGACGTCGCCGAGCAGCGCCATGGTGTCGCGCGTGTAGTCGGCCGCGCCTTCGGAGACGCCGCCGGACGTGATGATGGCGTCGGCGCCAGTGGCCCCATTTGCGCCGCACGC
>DASVTJ010000031.1:0-1928 GCA_036387635.1 Duganella sp. | reverse complement strand
CTCTTCGATCTTTTCGTGCAGCCAGCTGACGTTGACCATGATTTCGGTCACGCCGTGTTTCTTCAGGTGTTCGACCAGGTAAGCCATCACCGGTTTGCCGAGCAGCGGAATCATCGGTTTCGGGAGGTCGTAGGTGAGCGGGCGAACGCGTGTGCCCTTGCCTGCCGCGAGAATCATAGCTTTCATAAAAGCGCCCTCATTTCGTATGCTGGGGGCAACGCGCCGATCATCGGCGCGCCGCCCGGATTGGTCTGGTTGACGTTATTGCGTGCCGCCGTGTATTTGCCGTGTATTTGCCGAGCTGCGGCCTCAGGCCTTGCCGCTCATCGTCTGGTAGCGCCAGGTATCGGCGCACATCTGGGCGACGTCGCGCGTGGCGACCCAGCCCAGCTCATCGCGTGCGCGCGCCGGATCGGCATAGCACTTGGCGATGTCGCCCGGGCGGCGGTCGACGATCTGGTACGGGACCGGACGCCCGCTCGCCTGTTCGAAGGCGCGCACCATTTCCAGCACGCTGTTGCCGTGGCCGGTGCCGAGGTTGTAGGTCACCAGGCCGGGGCCCTGGGCCAGCTTGTCGAGCGTCTTGACGTGGCCGATCGACAGGTCGACGACGTGGATGTAGTCGCGCATGCCGGTGCCGTCCGGGGTCGGGTAGTCGCCGCCGTAGACCGACAGCTTCTCGCGCTGGCCGGTGGCGACCTGGGCGATGTAGGGAACGAGATTGTTCGGGATGCCGGACGGGTTTTCGCCGATCAGGCCGCTTTCATGGGCGCCGACCGGGTTAAAGTAGCGCAGCAGCGCGATGCGCCAGTCCGGCGCGGCCTTGATCAGGTCGCGCAGGATGTCTTCGATCATCAGCTTGCTGCGGCCGTAGGGATTGGTCGCCGACAGCGGGAAGTCCTCGAGGATCGGCACCGAAGCCGGATCGCCGTAGACCGTGGCCGAGGAGCTGAACACCAGCGTCTTGACGCCGAACTTGGCCATCGTCTCGAACAGCACGACGCTGCCGGAGACATTGTTGTCGTAGTAGCGCAACGGCTGCGCCACCGATTCGCCGACGGCTTTCAGGCCGGCGAAATGGATCACGGCGTCGACCTTGTGGGCGGCAAAGGCCGCTTCCATGGCCGCGCGGTCGCGGATGTCGGCTTCGATCAACTCGAAGGATTTGCCCGTGATCTTCTGCACCTGGTCCTGGACCGCGCGCTGGGCATTGGAGAGATTGTCGACCACGACCACGTCGTACCCGGCATGTTGCAACTCGACGACGGTGTGGGAACCGATATAGCCCACGCCGCCCGTAACCAGAATCTTCATTGTCGTCACTCTCATTTACATTCGATACGCGCCTGTTTCGGCGCTCCAGAACGGCGCCTTGCGCCATTCCCCTCTTTGTGTCCTTCGGCAGCGATTCTGCGATCGCGTCTTCCCTAATTCTGTGCGTCCCTGGGGACGCTTCGTTCCAGTGCCACGCTTCGTTTCTAGTGCCGGCGCATGCGCGCCGCCTCCTTCAGCAACAGCCAGAGGAAGGCCATGTCCTCGATAAAATAGCGCCGGAACATGCGCCGCGGCTCCTGCAGGAAGCGATAAAACCATTCCAGGCCGGCACGCTGCATCCAGCGCGGGGCACGCTTGACGCGGCCGGTCGCCACGTCGAAGGTGCCGCCCACGCCCATCGCGAACGGGATGCGCATCGTCGCCTGCCAGCGTCCGAGGAACTGTTCCTTCTTCGGCGAGCCGATCGCCACGAACAGCAGATCGGCGCCGCTGGCGCGTACCTGCGCGGCCACCTCGGCTTCTTCCGCTTCGCCCTGCCAGTAGCCGTCGCGCCAGCCGGCGATCACGAGCTGCGGATAGCGCCGGCGGTAGGTCTCGGCCACCTGCGCCACCACCTCGCGCCGCGCGCCCAGCAGGAACACCCGCCAGCCGCG
>DASVTJ010000030.1:0-5695 GCA_036387635.1 Duganella sp. | reverse complement strand
GAACGCGGTGCTGCCGCAGGTGAAGCTGCTCGACATGGAGCGCGACAAGCCGAAGGACGGCCTGACCTCGGGCCTGGTCGCGGCCATCAAGCAGCGCATGGAGCGCGGCGAACAATCGCTGTTGTTCCTGAACCGGCGCGGCTATGCGCCGGTGATCTGCTGCGAAGCGTGCGGCTGGATCAGCGAATGCACGCGCTGCACCTCGTTCATGGTGCTGCACCGCCCCGAGCATCGGCTGCGCTGCCACCATTGCAGCCTGGAGCTGCGCATTCCGCGCCATTGTCCGACCTGCGGCAACGTCGACCTGCAACCGCTGGGACGCGGCACCCAGCGCGTCGAGGAGGGCTTGCAGGCGCTATTCCCGGAGGCGCGCGTGCTGCGCATCGACGCCGATTCGACCCGCAAGAAGGGCAGCGCGCAGGAGGCCTTCGACACCGTCCATCGTGGCGAGGTCGATATTTTGATCGGCACGCAGATGGTGGCCAAGGGTCACGACTTCAAAAAACTCACGCTGGTGGGCATCCTCAATCCCGACACGGCGCTGTTTTCGCAGGATTACCGCGCCAGCGAGCGGCTGTTCGCGCAGCTGATGCAGGTGGCCGGGCGTGCCGGCCGCGCCGCGCGCACCGAGGGCGGCAGCGCCAGCGAAGTGCTGATCCAGACCCGCTATCCGCAGCACCCGCTGTACGGCGCGGTGGTGCGCCACGATTACGACCACTTCGCGTCGGCGCTGCTGGAGGAGCGCGAGCAGGCCGCGCTGCCGCCGTACCTGTTCCAGGCGCTGCTGCGCGCCGAGGCGCCCGAGCTGGCGACCGCCATCGAATTTCTGACCATCGCGCGCGACTGCGTCGAGCATCCGGGCATCACGATCAACGACCCGATCCCGATGAGCATGACGCGGGTGCATAACGTCGACCGCGCGCAGTTGCTGGTCGAATCGCCATCGCGGCCGATGCTGCAGGCGTTTTTGAAGGAATGGCTGCTGACGTTGCGCGCGATGAAAAGCCGCGTGAAATGGTCGCTGGAGGTCGATCCGCTGGATATCTAGCGTGCGCTTGACCCGCACCCCGCCATCGGGGTGCGGCTTATTTCAACTTACATCAACAAATAGCGCCGTCCGGTGACGATGATTTGCTCGCTGAGCGCGCGCGTGAATGGTGTGTCGAGGTTCCAGGCATGCCAGTTCAGCGCCACGTCGACGTGCCGGCCAGGCGCCAGATCGACCAGGCGGCCGTCGGCCAGCGCCTTCGACACCTGCGCCAGCGGCATCAGTCCATAACTCAGGCTGCCGTGCACGCACTCGCTGCTGGCCGCTGACAGCGGCATCGTGTGGCGCGGATACGGGCCATCCATGTTCAGCACGTCGCGCAGGAACTCGCCCATCATGTCGCCGTCGCACACCACGGCCGGCGCCAGGCGCGCCGCCTCGACCGAAAAGCCGTCGCCGAACCAGTGGCCGGCGAACAGCGGCGTGGCCACGCAGACGTAGCGCATTTTGCCCAGCGGCGTCACCTCGGGGCCGCTGGCCGCATGCCCGCCATCGCCATCGCCGGGACCCTGGGCGGCGGCGATGCTGCCAAATACGCTACCCTCCCGCACCAGATGCAGGGCCATCGCGCGCGTCGCCTGCTGGATGTTGAGCTGGCAGCGGGGCGGCGACAGCAGCGGATGCAGGCTGAGCGGAAACCAGGTGGCCAGGCTGGCGCTATCGACAGCCAAGGCGATTTCCGGCATGCTGGTCTTGTTGCCCAGGTCGATATCGAGCGCCGCCTCCATCAATTTGACATTGCGGTGGTGGGACACCAGACGCTGGCCCAGCCCGGTCGGCACGGCCGGCTGCCCGCGCACGATCAGCAGGCGGCCGGCGGCGTCCTCGAGCGCCTTGATGCGCTGCGAGACGGCCGACTGGCTGATGCCCAGCGCCAGGGCGGCCTTTTCAAAGCTGCCGTGACTGGCAACTGCATCGAGCACGGCCAGCGCGCGGTAATCTAATGGGGCCATAAGCGGTACTTATATATATTTAAATCGATAAGCGATACTAATGCCCTTTTGCATCAAAGTAAAATCACATAGTCAAACGGAACAGCCCTATGAAGACGATAAAAACTGAAGTGGCCGTGATCGGCGCCGGCACCGCCGGCATGACGGCCTACCGGGCGGCCATCGCCGGCGGCAAGAAAGCCGTGCTCATCGAGGGCGGCCCGTACGGCACCACCTGCGCCCGCGTCGGCTGCATGCCCAGCAAGCTGCTGATCGCGGCGGCCGAGGCGGCGCACGCGGCCCAGGCGGCGCCGGCGTTCGGCGTCCATGCCGGGCCGGTGCGCATCGACGGCAAAGCCGTGATGGCGCGCGTGCGCAGCGAGCGCGACCGTTTTGTCGGCTTCGTCCTCGAGGCGGTCGACGACTATCCGGACGACGAAAAGATCCATGGCAGGGCCCGCTTTACCGGCGCCACTACGCTGCGGGTCGACGAGCACACGGTGGTCGAGGCCGAACGTTTCGTCATCGCCACCGGCTCCACCCCGATCGTGCCCGACGCGTGGCGCGCGGCCGGTGCGCGCGTCATCACCAGCGACGACGTGTTCGACTGGCAGGACTTGCCGGCGTCGGTGGCCATCGCCGGCACCGGCGTCATCGGGCTGGAGCTGGGCCAGGCGCTGCACCGGCTGGGCGTGCGCGTGACCATCTTCGGCCGTGGCGAAAGCATCGCCCAATTGAGCGATCCGGACGTGCTGGCCGTGGCGCGGCGCGCGATGAGCGACGAACTTGACGTGCGCTACAACACCGAGGTGGCCCGCGTCGAACTGGATGGCGACGAGCTGGTCGTGACCAGCAAAAGCACCAGCGGCGAGCAGCGCAGCGAGCGCTTCGGCTACCTGCTGTCGGCCGTGGGGCGGAGCCCGAATGTGGGCGAGCTGGGGCTGGAGCATACCGGCCTGGAGCGCGACCACCACGGCATCCCGCTGTATGACAAGTTCACCATGCAATGCCAGGACAGCCCGATCTTCATCGCCGGCGACGCCGACAACGAGCGCCCCCAACTGCCGGAGGCGGCCGACGAGGGCCGCATCGCCGGCGACAACGCGGCGCGCTACCCGGACGTGATGCCGGGCCGGCGCCGCACGCCGCTGGCGATCGCCTTCACCGAGCCGCAGATCGCGACGGCCGGCGCCAGCCACAAGGAATTGTCCGACTCGGACACATACAAGGGCCGCTTCGCCGTCGGCAAGGTGTCGTTCGAAAACCAGGGCCGCAGCCGCGTGATGTTGCAAAACAAGGGCATGCTGCGCGTCTACGCGGAATATCGCAGCGGCCGCTTCCTCGGTGCCGAGATGATCGGCCCGCGCGCCGAACACATCGGTCATCTGCTGGCCTGGGCCGCGCAGGCCGGATTGACCGTGGCGGCGATGCTGGAGATGCCTTTTTACCATCCGGTGATCGAGGAGGGCCTGCGCACGGCGCTGCGCGATCTGGCCCGTCACCTGGAGAGCGCGTCCAAGCCCGGCGATCCGTGCGTCGACTGCACACCGGCGCCGTAATCTTTGAGGTGCACACAACGATACAAAAAAAATCACACATTCTCACCGGGAAGCCGTATGCTGCTGTATCGATAGTTGTGTAAATACCATGAAGATACGTAAGGTCACGGCGGCGGATTTGCAGTTGGGAATGCTGATTCCGTGGAATGTTTACAGCGACAATGGCGCTTTGCTGGTACGTAAGGGACACATGATCGCCAGCGCCAATCAGATCGCCTATCTGATCGAGCGCGGAAATTTCGAGGACTACAGCGAACAGACCTGCGCCGCCGCCGAGCCCGACTCGGTGCTGCGCAAGCTCAACGGCGCATGCCTCGCATTGCAGGTGGTACAGCAGGCCATCGCCGGGCGGGCCTCGCCGCCGGGGCTGCGTCGAAAGCTCGAAGAGATCGCGACCATGGTGGGCGACGCGATCTCGCTAAACGTCGATATCGCCACCGCCAGCATCCTGCACAACCAGCGGCAGGCGCCGTATCCGGCGCGCCACGGCATCAACACCGCCATCATCGCCCGTTTGCTGGCCGGCGCCCGCGAGCGTCCTCCCGAGGAAATCCTGGCCGTCACCCTGGCCGCGATGACGAGCAATCTCGGCATGCTGGAGCACCACCAGCGCTGGCATGACAGCGCCGCCCCGCTGGACGCGGCAGAGCGCGCCCGCATGCTGGCGCATCCGGAACTGGGCGCGCAACTGCTGCGCGAGGCGGGCGTCGCCGACCCGCTGTGGCTCGATTGCGTGCTGCACCACCACGAAAACGAGGACGGCACCGGTTATCCGTTCGGCAAGGTCGGCGCGCAAATTCCGCCGCTGGCCAAGCTGGTGGCGCTGGCCGACCGTTATTGCGCGCGCGTATCGGAGCGCGGCTACCGCCAGCCGATGGCGGCCAACGCCGCGCTGCGCGAGATCCTGCTGGAAGCCAAAACCACCCTGCACACCAATCTGGCCTCGCTGCTGATTCGCGAGCTGGGCATTTATCCGATCGGCACTTATGTGCGCCTGGTCAATGGCGAGGTGGCGGTGGTGTCGCGCCGTGGCCTGCAATCGACGACGCCGCATGTGGAATCGGTGATCGGGCCGCGCGGGGCGCCGCTGGAAGTGTTTTTGCAGCGCGACACCCGCGCCGGCCTGCACGCGATCCGCGAAGTGCTGACCAACGCGCAGGTGGCCGCGTTGGGCGCGCCGCTCCTGCGCATGGAGCAGGTCTGGGGCCGCGCCGCCGCGCTGTGACGGGCCGGACGTGGCAAATGCGGCGGCCTAGTTGAGCGTGGCGCCCAGCCGGCCTTGCGAGGCGAGGCCGCGTACCACCCGGATCATGTCGATATCGGATTCCTGATAAGCCGATTTGCGGAACTCGTCGTACATGGCGTTGGCGGCGTCGGTGGCCGCGTCGTGGTCGTCCTGGTACTGGAAGCGCACGTACAGGGTGTCGGCGGTCGGCGTTTCGATGGTCACGGTCAGGCTTTGGCGGCTGATCTCCGGCTGCGGTTCCACTTCATAGCGCAGCTGGCGCATCGGCTCGAGCACCACGCGGTCCTCGACCACCAGCTCGCCGAAGCGGCGGCGGCGGCGGAAGCCGGTCTCGGTGCGCTCGTCGACGATGCAATCGTCCAGATGCGGCACAAACAACTTGGGCGACTCGGCGCTGAGCACCAGGCCGGCCCACAACTGCTCGACGGTCAGCGCGTCGATGAGCGGGTTCAACGGGTCGTTAATCTCGATTAAATGTTCGAATTTCATGGTTCTGTCGTCTCAAAGCGGGCGCCACTGCGCCACTACGCCGATATGGTAACGCAAATGCCAGGATCGCCCGCACGCACGCCATCGCTCGGCGCCACCGATGGCAACGGCGGCAACGTCGGCAACGGCGGCCGCGCCGCCGGCCCGCAGGCCCTCAGGCCATCCGCCGGCGCCGCCCGGCGCTGCTACAATGGCTGGCTATTCCCTCGTCAGATCGTCCCCGATGTCCAAAGCCCCACAATTCGGCCTGAATGTCCCGCAAAGCGAGGCCGTCACCTATCTGGACGGCCCGTGCCTGGTGCTGGCCGGCGCCGGCTCGGGCAAGACGCGCGTGATCACGCAAAAGATCGCCCACCTGATCGAGGACCGCGGCTACGATCCGCGCACCATCGCCGCGCTGACCTTCACCAACAAGGCCGCG
>DASVTJ010000029.1:0-3514 GCA_036387635.1 Duganella sp. | reverse complement strand
CCTGGTGTTGACGGTGCGTCCGTCCGGCATCATGGGCGAGCGCGTCGCCGACCGCGCTTAACAGGGGGACATCATGGCTATTATGAATTTCGACGTTTCCCGCAACCCGCGCAAGGCCTACGCCAGCATGGCCGTGCTCTTGATCGGCTTGCTGATCTTCCCGTTCTTTGCCGCGCAGTTCGGCAACTCGTGGGTCCGCATCATCGACATGGCGCTGCTGTACATCATGCTGGCGCTGGGCCTGAACATCGTGGTCGGCTTCGCCGGCCTGCTGGACCTGGGCTACATCGCGTTCTACGCGGTGGGCGCCTATATGACCGGCCTGCTGGCCTCGCCGCAATTCGCCGCGCTGCTCGAGTCGGTCATCAACCAGTATCCGGCGCTGGGCGCTTCGCTGGTCGCCATCCTGGGGCCGGAGATCCAGCAAAACGGTATCCACCTGTCGGTGTGGGCGATCGTGCCGCTGGCGGCCGCGACGGCGGGCCTGTTCGGCGCCATCCTCGGCGCGCCGACGTTGAAGCTGCGCGGCGACTACCTGGCCATCGTGACCCTCGGTTTCGGCGAGATCATCCGCATCTTCATGAACAACCTGAACGACCCGATCAACTTCACCAACGGTCCGCAGGGTATCAACCTGATCGATCCGATCCGGGTGTTCGGCGTCAATCTGGCGGGCGAGGCCGGTTCACGCGCCAACGTCGTCATCGGTGGCTTCTCGATGCCGTCGGTCAATGCCTACTATTTCCTGTTCCTGTTCCTGTGCATCGCCATCGTGTTCGTCACGTCGCGCCTGCAGCATTCGCGCCTGGGCCGAGCCTGGGTCGCGATCCGGGAGGACGAGATCGCCGCCAAGGCGATGGGCATCAACACCCGCAACGTCAAGTTGCTGGCGTTCTCGATGGGCGCCTCGTTCGGCGGCATCGCCGGCGCGATGTTCGCCTCGTTCCAGGGTTTCGTGTCGCCGGAATCGTTCTCGCTGACCGAATCGATCGCCGTGCTGGCGATGGTGGTGCTCGGCGGCATCGGCCATATTCCCGGCGTCATCATGGGCGGCGCGCTGCTGGCGGCGTTGCCGGAAGTGCTGCGCCACGTGGTCGAACCGTTGCAGCAAAAAATCTTCGGCCACGTGCTGATCGAGGCCGAAGTGCTGCGCCAGCTGCTGTACGGCCTGGCGATGGTGCTGATCATGCTCAACCGTCCGGCCGGCCTGTGGCCCGCGCCCAAGCATGAAGACCGTCCCGACAGCGATTCGGATACCAAAGATCAATCGTCCGGCACCGTGGCGGCCTGAGGAAAGCAGACATGAGCGAACAAGTAATTTTGAACATCGTCGGCGTCAACAAGCGCTTCGGCGGCTTGCAGGCGCTGACCGATGTCGGCATCAAGATCCTGAAGGGCCAGATCTATGGCCTGATCGGCCCGAACGGCGCCGGCAAGACCACGTTCTTCAACGTCATCACCGGCCTGTACCAGCCGGACACCGGCACCTTCGAGCTGGCCGGCAAGCCGTACTCGCCGTCGGCGCCGCACGAGGTGGCCAAGGCCGGCATCGCCCGCACGTTCCAGAACATCCGCCTGTTCGGCGAGATGACGGCGCTGGAAAACGTCATGGTCGGGCGCCACGTGCGTTCGCACCAGGGCGTGTTCGGCGCGGTGTTCCGGCACAAGGCGGCGCGCGAGGAGGAAGCGTCGATCCGCAAGCGGGCGCAAGAGTTGCTCGACTTCGTCGGCATCGGCCAGTTCGCCAACCGCACGTCGCGCTTCCTGTCGTACGGCGACCAGCGCCGGCTGGAAATCGCCCGCGCGCTGGCCACCGATCCGCAACTGCTGGCGCTCGACGAGCCGGCCGCCGGCATGAACGCGACCGAAAAACTGGCGCTGCGCGAATTGCTGGTCAAGATCAAAAACGAAGGCAAGACCGTGCTGCTGATCGAGCACGACGTCAAAATGATGATGGGCCTGTGCGACCGGTTGATGGTGCTGGAATACGGCAAGCCGATCGCCGAGGGTCTGCCGGCCGAAATACAGAGCAATCAGGCCGTCATCGACGCCTATCTGGGAGGATCGCACTAATGGTAGGCACGATTAACGAGAATGTTCTCAAAATCTCGGGACTGAAAGTCGCATACGGCGGCATCAAAGCCGTCAAGGGTATCGATCTGGAAGTGAACAAGGGCGAGCTGGTCGCACTGATCGGCGCCAACGGCGCCGGCAAGACCACGACCTTGAAAGCAATCACCGGCACCTTGCCGCCTTGCCAAGTGGAAGGCACGGTGACGTACGAGGGCGAGTCGCTGAAAGGCACCAAGTCGTTTCATCTGGTGCAGAAGCGGCTGGCCATGGTGCCGGAGGGGCGCGGCGTGTTCACCCGCATGTCGATCCATGAAAATCTGATGATGGGCGCGTTTACCCGCAACGACAAGGCCGGCATCGAGGCCGATATCGCCAAGTGGTTCGACGTGTTCCCGCGCCTGAAGGAGCGCTCGGCGCAGATGGCCGGCACCTTGTCGGGCGGCGAGCAGCAGATGCTGGCGATGGCGCGCGCGCTGATGTCGCATCCGAACCTGCTGCTGCTGGACGAGCCGTCGATGGGGCTGTCGCCGATCATGGTCGAAAAGATTTTCGAGGTGATCCGCAACGTCTCGAAAGAGGGCATTACGGTGTTGTTGGTCGAACAGAACGCCAAGCTGGCCTTGCAGGCGGCAAACCGGGGTTACGTCATGGATTCGGGCAATATCACGATGACCGGCAACGCCCAGGACATGCTCAACGATCCGCGCGTGAAGGCCGCCTACCTGGGCGAATAACCCCGGCAACCTGTCGTTGGTACTCGCGTCCGCACTCGAGGTCGTGCCCCGTGCCGGGTACGGCCCCCAATCGCTTTTGGGGGGAGTGCGGACGAAAAAAAGCCCCGGATGACCGAGGCTTTCAACGGCAGCGCCGGCGCTCGAGGCGCCCGGCGCGATCCTGATTACTTGCGTACTGGAGCAACTTTTGCGGCGGCAGCGGAGAACTGGTTGACAGCCGAAGCAACGTTGCTTTCGATCGTCTCGGCAGCTTGCTTGGCGGTTTTGCTGAACTGTTCGTAACCGGCGTTGGCATTGCCCAGGGCCGACTTGAACATTGCGACAGCGTTTTCGCTGCCGGCAGGGGCGTTCTTGCTCACTTCGTCGACCAGCGAGATGACTTTGCGGTTGGTTTCAGCGATTTGGGTTTCAGCAGCTTTGCTGAATTCGGCGCTGGTGCTCGACGCGATGTTCGCCAGATGACGACCGTAAGCCACGGTCTTTTCTGCGGTCGGTTGAGCCTGAGCGGACGCCAGCGAGAAGAATTCTTGCGGATCTTTGGCCGACAGCAGTTGCTTGGTGGTGACCGACGACTCTTCCAGCGACGCTTTGGCGGCGGTCAGGTTCAGGTCGACGAGTTTTTCCACGCCTTCGAATGCTTTGTTGGTCAGGGCCGAGAAAATAGCGAACTGTGCTTCAAAGTTGGCTTTGGTCGCATTGGAAAATTG
>DASVTJ010000028.1:0-2508 GCA_036387635.1 Duganella sp. | reverse complement strand
TTGAACACGAACGTCGCCGACCGGTTCACATAGCGCGACTCGATCAAGCGTCCGCCGCCGCCATAGACGTCGAAGCGCTGGTCGCCGGTACCGGTCTTGCCGCTCACCGGCAGCTCGGTGCCGTCGGACAGCATGAAAGCGTTGCGCGCGCGCTTGGCGGTACCGTCGGCCACCACGCCACGGATGGCGTCGGCGACCACGCGCGCCACCTCCGGCGCCAGCACTTGTTCATTGGTCGTCGGCTTGGCCTTGCTCACCACCGTTTCATATGGCGTGCCCTTGGCAAAGTGCAGCGACGCGATGCGCTGGCTGCTCTTGCGCACGCCGCCGTTGACGATGATGCCCATCAGCTCGGCCAGCGCGGCCGGACGGTCGGCCGAGGCGCCCAAGGTCGTCGCGTACGACGGCACCAGCGACTCGAACGGATAGCCCATCTTCTTCCACTGCTTGTGGATTTCCATGAAGCCTTCGACCTCGATGAGGCCGGCGATGCGGCGGTCCTGCGCGTGCTTGCGGTGCGTCTTGAACAGCCACTGGTACACTTCCTGGCGCTGCTTCTCGCTGGCCGCCGTCATCTGCGACAACGTCGCGCCGGGGTGCTGACGCATGTACGCCGCCATCCACAGCTCCAGCGGATGCACGCTGGCCAGATAGCCGCGGTCGGCCAGCGACCACTGGTCGATCGCATACTGCGTGTACAGCTTCTCGATGCGTTCGTCGCTGACCTCGTTCTGCGACGGCAGGTAGGCGCGCAGGAAATCGCCGAACTGCTTCATCGTCGCGTTCGGATAAATGGTGCGGTGGATCACCGCCAGCCGCGTCTGCGTGCTGCGCAGGTTGGCCAGCAAAATCTTGTCGATATCGGTCGCCGGCTTGCCCTTGTATTTGGCGTAGAAGCGGTTCAGGAACTCCTTGCCTTCCTTGTCGGCGAAGCGCGCCAGATAGACGGCGCGGCGCGGATCGTCGGCGTCGGCCAGCAGCGAGGCCGACGAGCCCGGCGTCTGGAACATGTAGAACTTGGCGACGTCGCGCATCATGCGCACGAACACCAGGTTGGTCGAGCGGCGCAGCGCCTCGGTCACGGTGAAGATCTTGCCGTTGTCTTCCTTCGAGAAGTTGCCGAAATAATGCAGGCCGCCGCCGGTGAAGAACCCCTCGCCTGGATTGCCCGAATACTTGCGCTCCATGGCCGCGTTGAGCATCGGCGTGAGCCCGCGCTCGGCGCTGCCGACCGGGTGCTCCTTCAAATAATCGACCGCCCACAGCGACAGCTTGTCCTGCGGATCGACCGGGATCATCGACAACGTCTCGACGTTCATGCCGCGATACTTTTTATTGAGCTGGTCGACGATGTCCAGATACGTCACCAGGGTGCGCAGCTTGGCGGTCGAACCGAGGTCGAGCTTGGCACCTTCGTTGATGTCGAGCGGCTGGTCGTAGTTGTCGGTCTGCAGGCGCAGCAGGTTGTTCTGCGCGCCCTTCTCCAGCAACGTGAAGCTGTACACCACCTTGGCCGGATCGCCGTTGCCCAGCATGCCCTTGCCGGTCAGGCCGGCGGCGGCGGCGCGCTCGGGGTCGCGCAGATCGCGCAGCACCTGCGTGACGGCCGTCTGCGCCTGCGCGTCGAGCGTGCTGATCACGTTCAAGTCGAGGCGGTCGAGGTTGTACATGCGGTTGTCGCCCAGCAGGTTGGCCAGATGGTTGCGGATCGCGTTCGACGCCTTGCGCGTGACAAAACTCATCTCCGGCGCCGATTGCAGGCCGTTGCCCTTGGCCGGATGCAGCGGCTGCTTGAGGCCGACATCGCGCATCGCCGCCGTGATCACGCCGTCCTGCGCCAGGATGCGCAGGTGGCTGTCGGCCAGCACTTCGAGGTCGTCGGCGCCGTCGCCGAGGTAATGGCTCGGGCGGCGCTGCGCGATCATCAGGCTCAGCGCCTCCTTGAACACCAGCGCCGTTTGCGGGTCGGGATTGTCGAGGTTGCCGCCGAGGATGCGGTTGACGTCGGCGAAGTCGCGCCCGTACCAGACCCACATGCCGTCGCCGATGCCGTTGACCTCGCCGTAGCCGGGCTTGGCCGACAGCGGCACCGTGTTCAGGTAATCGATGACGATGCGCCGCCGCGCCTTGGTCGTATCCGGGCCGTCCTGGTACGAGCGCAGGCTGGCCGACATCATTTGCTGCAGCTTGTCCTTCATCGAGCCGGTGCGCCCTTCCGGCGAATGGCGGTATTTCTCGATCTGCGTGGCCAAGGTGCTGCCGCCGGCGGCGCGGTGGCCGCCGGCCACCGAGCTGATGCTTTTTTCGATGACCGCCTTGCCGAGCCGGTCCCATTCGACCGCCGGATTGCGCTTCGGATATTTGTTATCGAGCAGTTCGCGGTTTTCGATGTACAGCAGGCTGTTGATCAGCGCCATCGGCGCCTGCTCGAACTTGTTGTAGATGCGTTCCGGATAGCTGGCCGCGAACAACTCCTGCGCGCGGCAATCGTAGATCGTCAGGCCGGTC
>DASVTJ010000027.1:0-7365 GCA_036387635.1 Duganella sp. | reverse complement strand
TACGCGCACAGCGAACCGGTTTCCGCTTCCGTTCAATCTGGCCCACGGGGAAGTAGGCCGGTTGCTCCTAACAGAAAAATACATCATGACCGCTCCCCTCCCCCGCCTGGCGTCGCGCCCGGCGGCACTGACCTCGCTGGCACTGGCGCTGGCCGCCGTTTTTTCGTCCGCCGCCTACGCCGATAGCGCCGATATTGCTGCAGCCGATACCGTCGTGGTGACCGCCACGCGCACACCGCAACCGCTGGCGGACGTCATCAGCGACACCGTCACCATCAAGGCCGAGCAGATCGCCGAAGCCGGCGCCGGCTCCATCGTCGACCTGCTGAAGCGCCAGCGCGGCATCGAAGTCACGCGCAACGGCGGCGCGGGCAGCTCGTCCAACGTCTACATCCGTGGCGCCAACAGCAACCAGAGCATCGTCCTGATCGACGGCGTGCGTATCGGCTCGTCCACCACCGGCGCCGCCAACTGGAGCGCCATCCCGCTGACCGCCATCGACCATATCGAAATCGTCTATGGTCCTCTGAGCTCCCTGTACGGCGCGGACGCCATCGGCGGCGTGATCCAGATTTTCACCAAAAAAGGCAAAGGCGCGCCGGCGGTGACGGCCTTCGCGGGCTACGGCAGCGACAACCTGCGCGAAGCCGACGCCACCGTCTCCGGCGCCACCGGCGGTGAACACAGCTTCAGCTACGCGGTCAGCGCCGGCAAGGAAAAGTCGGACGGCTTCTCGACCGCCCGCCCCGGCCTGTCCTCGTACAATCCGGACGACGATGGCTACGACAAGGAAAACGTCTCCGGCCAATTCAGCCTGCGACTGGCCGAAGGCTATGAAGCGGGTGCGCTGTTCCTGCATAGTCAACTCGATGCGCGCTACGACAGCGGCCGGACGGCATACGACGTCCGCAGCGAGAACAGCATCGACACGGCCAGCGTCTACGCCAAGGCGCAGCTGCTGCCTATCTGGCATAGTTTGCTGCAGTACGCGCAAACGAAGGACAAAGGTGCGAACTACACCAGCGCCCTCGCCAGCGGGTACACGCGGATCGACACCAAACAAAGCTTCATCACGTGGCAGAACGATCTGCGCATCGGCGCCGACCTGCTGCAACTGCTGTACGAGCACCGCAAGGAAGAGGTGGAGAGCAACGGCTCGAACGGAAAGCTGAACCGCGACCGCGACACCAACTCGTTCGCTGCCTCGTACAACGCACGCCGTGGCGCCAGTTTGTTGAGCGGGAGCGTCCGCCGCGACAACACGATCTACGGTTCGCAGAACACGGGAGCACTGGGCTACGGCTACGACATCGCGCCAACGTTGCGCGCCACAGCAAGCTACGGCACCAGCTTCCGCGCGCCGACTTACAACGAATTGTACTTCCCGAACTACGGTAATCCGGCCATCAACCCGGAGAAAGGTCGCAACGCGGAAATCGGTCTGCGCTACGACAACGGCGTCAGCGCGTTTAGCGCCGGCTACTACCGCAACCGCCTGACGGACATGATCGTTAACATCAACCCATGCCCGTCCCCCGCCGCCGTCACCAACAGTGGCTGCGCCTACAACGTCAATCGTGCGATGCTCAAGGGGATCACGCTGTCGGCCGCCACCCGGCTGGCTGGCATCAACCTCGCAGCCAACGTCGATCTGCAAGACCCCAAGGATGAATCGACCGGCAAGCGCCTGATCCGCCGCGCCAAACAGCACGGCAATCTGACCGCCGACTATGGCTTTCGCGCGCTGAAGGCCGGCGTGGAGCTGGAAGTATCGGGCGCCCGCTTTGAAAACGCGACCAATACCGTCCGCCTGGGCGGTTACAGTCTGGTGAACGTGTACGCGACCTACGCCTTCTCGCGCGACTGGTCGGCGCTGGTCCGCTGGAACAACATCACCGACAAGCAGTACGATCTGGCGCTGAACTACACCACGCCCGGTTCCAATGTGTTTGCCGGTATCCGCTACGGCTTCAAGTAGAGTTGAACCACACAGGGCGGACTACGTGTCCCACGCATAAGCCATACTTAAGCTTGGAATACTGTAATCTGCCCATGCTTCCCATTCTCCGAAAGTAGTGCATGCATTCTTTCTCACGCAATCTGCAGCAGCGCGCCGCCGTCACCCTGACCGGCCTGGCCCTGTTCGCGGTTGCGAGCCTTGTTTTCTCGGGCATGACCGGATCGGTGGCGATTCCTTTCGCCGATCTCCCTGCGGCCGTCAACGATCTGCTGCACGGCCAGACCACCACGCTGTCTTCGACCCTGCTCGATCTGCGCGTCAGCCGCGCGCTCACTGCCTTCGTCACCGGCGCGGCGTTGTCGCTGGCCGGCGTGATGATGCAGGCGCTGTTGCGCAACCCGCTGGCCGATCCTTACGTCCTTGGCATCTCCTCCGGCGCCTCGGTCGGCGCGCTGGCCGCGCTGATGTTCATGTGCGCCGCGTGGATGGTCGATGCGGCCGCCTTCGCCGGCGCGGTGGTCGTCTCGATGATGCTGTATCTGCTGGCGCGGCGCGATCTGCGCGGCGGCGCGGCGGCCGAAGGCGGCACCGCTCTGCTGCTGCTGACCGGCGTGATTCTGTCGGCGGCCTGCATGGCGCTGGTTACGCTGATGCTGTCGATCGCGCCGGAAAGCCGCCTTCGCACCATGGTTTTCTGGATGATCGGCGACCTGTCCGGCGCCCCGCTGCGCTGGATGCCGTGGGTGGTGCTGGCCGGCGCGCTGATCTTCGCGCTGCGCAGCGCGCGCGCCATGAACGTGATGACGCTGCACGCGGAAGCCGCCGCAACGCTGGGCATCCGCGTCGGCGCGCTGCGCAAAGGCCTGTTCTTCACCTCCGGCCTGCTGACCGCCAGCGCGGTAACGAGCGCCGGCAGCATCGGCTTCGTCGGCCTGATCGTGCCCCACGCCTGCCGCTTCGCGGTCGGTCCCGACCACCGCTTGCTGATTCCGGCGGCGGCGCTGGCCGGCGGCAGCTACCTGCTGCTGGCCGATACGCTGGCGCGCACCATCATCGCGCCGCAGCAACTGCCGGTCGGCGTGGTCACGGCGCTGATCGGCGCGCCGGTGTTCCTGTATCAGCTGCACCGACTGCGTAAATAAGATGATCAGCACCCATAACCTCTCCCTGAAAATCGGCCAGCGCCAGCTGATCGCCGATCTGAATTGGGCTGTCCGGGACGGCGAATGCTGGAGCATCATCGGCCGTAACGGCGCCGGTAAAAGCACCTTGCTGCGCACCCTGGCCGGCCTGCGCCAGCCGGACGGCGGCCACGTGGCGATCGGCCAGCGCGCGCTGAAGGACTGGCCGCTGGCGGAACTGGCGCGCCAGCGCGCGTTCCTGGCGCAAAGCCGCAGCGACGCCTTCGCCTACACCGTGATCGAAACCGTACTGTCGGCGCGCCATCCCTATCATGACAACCGCTATTGGGAGGGCGGCGAGGACCAGGCCATCGCCATGAAGTCGCTGCAAGCGATGGAAGTGGCTGACCTGGCCGGCCGCGACGTGCGCACCTTGTCGGGCGGCGAGCGCCAACGCGTGGCGATCGCCGCGATGCTGGCGCAGGACACGCCGCTGCTGCTGCTCGACGAACCGGCCAACGCGCTCGATCTGGCGCACCAGGTCAGCGTCATGAATCTGCTGGCGCGGTTGTGCCGCGAACAGGGCAAGACCGCGGTCATGATCGGCCACGACCTGACCTTGGCGCACAGCGTCTCCACCCACGCGCTGCTGCTGATGGGCGACGGCCGCTGGCTGGCCGGCGCCACCGCCGACGTGATGCGCGCCGATATCCTTAGCGATTATCTGGGCCACCCGATCGACATCATCCAGCACGGCAAACGCAGCATCTTCATTCCTACCGAGGACACCGAATGACCGACCAGAATAACGCAGGCATCAACGCAGGCATCACCGCCGGCGTCGACGCAAGGATCGACGCCAGGATCGACGCCGACACGGCCGCCCTGAACGAGCGCCATCGCGTGCGCATGGAGCGCAAGAAGGCCGTCATCGACGCGCAGATCGCCGCCGCCGACAAACAGATCGGCATCATCATCGTCAACACCGGCAACGGCAAGGGCAAAAGCTCCAGCGGCTTCGGCATGGTGATCCGCGCTCTGGGCCACGGCATGAAGGTCGGCGTGGTGCAGTTCATCAAAGGCGCGATGCCGACCGGCGAGGAGCGCTTCCTGCGCCGCTTTCCGGACGAGGTGAGCTTCCACACGATGGGCGAAGGCTACACGTGGGAGACGCAAAACCGCGAGCGCGACACCGAAAAAGCGCTGCTGGCGTGGGAGCAGGTGAAAAAATTCCTGGCCGATCCCGAGATCGGGCTGGTGGTGTTCGACGAACTCAATATCGCGCTGAAGTACCGCTACCTGGATGTGGAAACCGTGATCAACGACCTGCTGGCGCGCCCGCCGATGCAGCACGTCGTCATCACCGGCCGTGGAGCGCCACCGGAGTTGATCGCCATCGCCGACACCGTGACCGAGATGGAAGTCGTCAAGCACGCCTTCAAGGCAGGCATCGGCGCGCAGCTCGGAACCGAGTGGTAATGGCGACGGCGAAGGTGACGGTGAAGGTGAAAGCGCTGTTGATCGCCGCCGTGGCCTCTGGCCAGGGCAAGACCACGGTGACGGCAGCGCTGGCGCGCAAACTGGTCCGGCTGGGCAAGCGCGTGCGCGTGTTCAAATGCGGCCCCGATTTCATCGACCCGATGCTGCTGGAGCGTGCCAGCGGCGCGCCGGTGCGCACGCTCGACCTGTGGATGGTCGGCCCGGAACAGTGCCGCGACCAATTGGCGCAGGCGGCCGCCGAGGCGGACGTGATCCTGATCGAAGGCGTTATGGGCTTGTACGACGGCACGCCGTCGTCGGCCGACCTGGCGCGCGAGTTCGGTGTGCCGGTGATGGCGGTGATCGACGCCTCGTCGATGGCGCAAACCGCCGGCGCGCTGGTCCACGGGCTGCGCGACTACGGACCGGTCGACATGGCCGGCGTGATCGCCAACCGCGTCGCCAGCGAAAACCACGGGAAAATGGTGGCGGCGTCGCTGCGCGACATTCCACTGTTCGGCACCATGCCGCGCCAGACAAGATCGCTGCCGGAGCGCCATCTCGGCCTGGTGTTGCCGGGGGAAATCACAGACATCGACCAGCTGCTCGACACCCTGGCCGACCAGCTGGTGTTCGACGAGGCGACGTGGGACCGGCTGCGCTCCATCGAAATCGCCACCGCGCCGGCAACCATGTCGGCAACATCGGATCTTGCGCCGGCGCTGGCCGGAAAAACCATCGCCATCGCGCGCGATGCGGCCTTCATGTTCCTGTATCCGGCCAACCTGGACACGCTGCGCGCGCTCGGCGCGACGCTGGCGTTCTTCTCGCCGCTGGCCGATGAAGCCGTGCCGGCCGGCGCCGACGCCGTCTATCTGCCCGGCGGCTACCCGGAACTGCACGCGCAAGCGCTGTCGCAGGCCGGCGGCTGGTGCGCCTCGATCCGCGCCGTCCATGCGGCCGGCATCCCGATTGTCGCCGAATGCGGCGGCATGATGGCGCTGGCCGATACACTGGCCGACCAATCCGGCGCAAGCTGGCAAATGGCCGGCCTGCTGCCCGGCACTGTGGCAATGCAGCCACGCCTGGCCGGCCTCGGCCCCCAGGCGCTGCCCACGCCGCAGGGCGTCCTGCGCGGCCATACGTTCCATTACTCCAAATTGGAGACAACAGTGCAACCCGCAGCGCATACTATCAAGCATCCCTCCGCGATACAGGGTGAAGCCTTGTATCGCGCAGGATCGCTCACCGCGTCGTATTTTCACGCTTACTTCCCATCCAACCCGGCGGCCGTCGCCGCCCTGTTTTTAAGGAGTCCTGTATGACACGTACACTCGTTTTGGGCGGCGCACGCTCCGGCAAAAGCGCTTACGCCGAACGTCTGGCCATCGAATCAGGCAAAGAAGTCGTCTACATCGCCACCGCCACCGCCGGCGACGCCGAAATGACGGCCCGTATCGCCCATCACCGCGCCAGCCGGCCCGGCGAGTGGACCACGGTCGAAGAACCACTGGCGCTGGGTAACCAGCTGCTGCGCTGGTCGTCGCCCGACCGCCTGATCATGGTCGATTGTTTGACGCTATGGCTCAGCAACCTGCTGTTCAGCGGCGGCGAGCAATATCCCGAAGTCGGCGAGATCGCCTTGCCCGCGCTGTTCCACGAACAGCAGGACATGCTGGCCAGCGCGCTGATTAAATGCGCCAGCGACGTGGTGTTGGTGTCGAACGAGGTTGGGCTGGGTATCATGCCGGTCGGCGCCATCTCGCGCTGCTTCCTCGATGAGCAGGGACGTCTGAATCAATCGGTGGCGGCGATCTGCGACCGCGCGGTGTTCGTGGCCGCCGGTCTGCCGCTCATATTAAAAGGATAGTCGTGCTGTCAGGGTTGAGTTTTTACGCCGTCGCGGTATTGATGGTGGCCGGCGTACTGTTGGACTTTTTACTGGGCGAGGCACGCCGCTGGCATCCGCTGGTCGGCTTCGGCAATATCGCGATGGCGCTGGAGCGGCGCCTCAATCGCGGCGGCCTGCTCTTTTGGCGCGGCCTGCTCGCGTGGGCGCTGGCGGTCGGACCGCTGACGGCCCTCGCCGTATTGCTGGTGTGGCTGGCCGCGTCCTTCGGCGGCTGGCCAGGCGCATTGCTGGCCTTTGCGGTGCATGCGCTGATGCTCTACTTCGCGCTCGGCCTGCGCAGCCTGCGCGACCACAATCTGCCGATCGCCAAAGCGCTTACGCAAAACGATCTGCCCAACGCCCGCCTGCTGACCGCGCGCATCGTCAGCCGCGACACCACCAGCGCCAGCGAAATCGAATTGACCAAGGCCAGCGCCGAATCGCTGCTTGAAAACGGCAACGACGCGGTCTTCGGCACGCTATTCTGGTTCATCGTCGCCGGCGGTCCGGGCGCCGTCATGTTCCGCATGGCGAACACGCTCGACGCCATGTGGGGCTACCGCACTCCGCGCCTGCTGCACTTCGGCTGCGCCGCCGCGCGGCTGGACGACGCGCTCAATTATCTGCCGGCGCGCCTGACCGCGCTGTCGTACGTGCTGCTGGCGCCCGGCCTGGAAGGCAAGCGGCGTGCCTGGCGCTGCTGGCGCGCGCAGGCGCCGGCATGGAGCAGTCCCAACGCCGGCCCGGTGATGGCCAGCGGCGCCGGCGCGCTTGGCGTTGAACTGGGTGGCGCCGCGATCTACGACGGCGAAGTCGAACAGCGTCCGCCGCTGGGCCAGGGCGAACCGGCCACCGGCGCCGACATCGCCCGCGCATGGCAGTTGGTGGTGCGCACCACCGCGCTGTGGCTATCG
>DASVTJ010000026.1:0-2377 GCA_036387635.1 Duganella sp. | reverse complement strand
TCGTCTAGCCAGCGTTGTAGGCGTGGGGCGAAATGACGCGCATTTCTGATTCTATCCAAGTTTCCACCTGTTGCATCATGCCGTCGGGAGTCTGTCCTTCCGGCGAAATTGGCTTACCTATCGATACTGTAACAAGGCCGGGGCGCTTGATGAAAGAGTTTTTTGGCCAGCACTCGCCGGAGTTGTGCGCGATCGGCACCACCACCGCGCCGGTCTCGATCGCGAGGCGCGTGCCGCCGCTCTTGTACTTGCCGGCCTGGCCGACCGGAATGCGCGTCCCTTCCGGGAACATGATAATCCATTGGCCATCGGCCAGCCGGCGCTTGCCGTGGCGGACCACGTGCTTGAACGCGTTCTTGCCTTGCTTGCGGTCGATCGGGATCATGCGCAGCAGCGCCATCGCCCAGCCGAAGAAGGGGATGTACAAAATCTCCTTCTTGAACACGAACACCAGGGGGCGCGGCAGGTTAGGCAGCAGGAAGATGGTTTCCCACGCCGACTGGTGCTTCGACAGCACCACCGCCGGCGCGTCCGGAAAATTCTCGGCGCCCTTGATCTCGTAGCGGATGCCGCAGATAACTTTGGCGCACCAGATGATGAACACGTTCCAGCGCGCGGTGACCCAGAAGCGTTTGTTGTACGGCAGCGGCGCGGCCAGGAAGCACACCAGCGCCCAGACCACGGTCGATACCACCATGACGATGGTGAAAATCAGGGAACGCAAAAACAAGACGGGATGACCCAATGCAGACTCCAAATACTTTTGTTAGCTAACGACGTGCAGCGCCGGCGGGGCGCTGGTTTTCAACAGATGGATCACCATCGCGGCCAGGTCGGGAAAGATCATGGTGCCGGGCGGCAGACCGCCGGTGGACTGGGTTTTTTCGCCCTTCCCGGTCAGGACCAGGTACGGCAGGCAGCCGGTGACATAGCCGGCCTGCAGGTCGCGCAGCGAATCGCCCACCACCGGCACGCCTTTGAGGCTGATCTTGTAGCGCTGCGAGATCTCGTTGAACATGCCCGGTTTCGGCTTGCGGCAGTCGCAGTTGTCGGCCGCCGCGTGCGGGCAAAAGAACACGGCGTCGATGTCGGCGCCGACCTGCTGCGCCAGATGGTGCATCTTGGCGTGGATCGCGTTCAGGGTCGACATGTCGAAGAATTCGCGCGCGATGCCCGATTGGTTCGACGCCACCACCACGCGATAGCCGGCCTGGTTCAGGCGGGCGATCGCTTCGAGCGAGCCGGGGATCGGAATCCATTCGGCCGGCGATTTGATGAAGTTCGGCGAATCATGGTTGATCACGCCGTCGCGATCAAGGATGATCAGTTTTATGGACGGCGCACCCATTTACGCCGCCAGTTTGGAGATGTCGGCCACGCGGTTCATCATGCCGTGCAGTGAGGACAGCAGCGCCAGGCGGTTGTTGCGCAGGGCGACATCGTCGGCCATGACCATGACGTCGTTGAAGAAGGCGTCGACTTCGTCGCGCAGCTGCGCCAGCGTCTTGAGCGCGTCGCTAAAGTCGCCCCGGATGAAGGCGGCGTCGATGTCCGGCTGCACGCGGGTGACGGCGGCGGCCAGGTTCTTTTCCGCCACGTCCTGCAGCAGATCGGCGTTGACGCCGGCGCCGCCGGTCGCGGCCAGCGCTTCCTCGTTCTTCTTCAGGATGTTGGTGATGCGCTTGTTGGCGGCGGCCAGCGAGGCCGCTTCCGGCAGTGCGGCGAAGGCCTTGACGGCTTCCAGGCGCTGCACGATGTCGTCCAGGCGGTCCGGGTTCTGCGCTACGACAGCTTCGATCTCGTTGGGCGAGAAACCGCGCTCGCGCAGGATGCCGCGCAGGCGGTCGAGCATGAAGGCGGTGACTTCGGTGACCGGGTCCTTGAAGCCGGCGATGCCGGTGAACTGCTGCGCGGCCGAATCGAGCAGGCCGCGGATCGACAGCATCAGGCGTTTTTCGATCAGCATGCGCAGCACGCCCAGCGCGTGGCGGCGCAGCGCAAATGGATCTTTATCGCCGGTCGGCTGCAAGCCGATCGACCAGATGCCGACCAGCGTTTCGAGCTTGTCGGCCAGCGCCACGGCGGTGCCGGTGACGGTCGACGGGAGCGCGTCGCCGGCGAAGCGCGGCTGATAGTGCTCGGAGGCGGCCAGCGCCACATCTTCCGGCTCGCCGTCGTTGCGGGCGTAGTAGGTGCCCATGATGCCTTGCAGCTCGGGGAACTCGCCGACCATGTCGGTCAGCAGGTCGGCCTTCGACAGCTTGGCGGCGCGGGTGGCCAGCGCGGAGTCGCCGCCGATCTGGGTGGCGACGAAGCCGGCCAGCGCGCTGACACGCTCGCTGCGCTCGGCCTGGGTGCCCAGCTTGTTGTGGTAGAC
>DASVTJ010000025.1:0-3666 GCA_036387635.1 Duganella sp. | reverse complement strand
GTGGCGGCTTTTTCGGCGCTGTCGGCGTGCAGCAGGTCGTGGGCGACGTCGCGCGCCTGGTCCACCAGCCAGCCGTCCGTCTCCAGATCCGCGAAGCGCAGCATCGCTTGCCCCGATTGCCGCGCGCCGAGGAATTCGCCCGGTCCGCGTATCTCCAGATCGCGCCTGGCGATCTCGAAGCCGTCGGTGGTCTCGCGCATCGTCATCAGGCGCTGTTTAGCGATGCCGCCCAGCGGGCTTTGGAACAGCAGCAGACACACGCTGGCCGCCGATCCCCGTCCCACGCGTCCGCGCAGTTGGTGCAGCTGCGACAGCCCGAAGCGTTCCGCATGCTCGATCACCATCAGCGACGCATTCGGCACGTCGACGCCAACCTCGATCACCGTCGTCGCCACCAGCACCTGCATCTCGTTGGCGATAAAGGCATCCATCACGGCCTGCTTCTCGGCGGCCTTCAGGCGGCCGTGCACCAGGCCCACGCTCAGATCGGGCAGCGCCTCGGCCAGCAGCGCGTGCGTGTCGGTCGCCGTCTGCAGTTGCAGCGCTTCCGATTCCTCGATCAGCGGGCAGACCCAGTAAATCTGCCGCCCCTCCAGTGCCGCCGCGTGCACTCGTTCGATCACTTCGTCGCGGCGGTTCTGGTCGATGGCACGCGTGACGATCGGGCTGCGGCCCGGCGGCAGCTCGTCGATCACCGACACTTCGAGGTCGGCGTAGTAGGTCATCGCCAAGGTGCGCGGAATCGGCGTGGCCGACATCATCAGCTGGTGCGGGATCGCGCCCTCATTGCCCTTGTTGCGCAACGTGAGCCGCTGGCCGACACCGAAGCGGTGCTGCTCGTCGACGATCACCAGCCCCAGATTGGCGAAAACCACCGCTTCCTGAATCAGCGCGTGGGTGCCGATCACCAGTTGCGCCTCGCCCGATTCGATCATCGCGTAGGCGGCCAGCTTGTCCTTCTTTTTCAGGCTGCCCGTCAGCCACGCGACCTTGACGCCCAGCGGCTCCATCCACGCGGCGATCTTGCGGAAGTGCTGGTCGGCGAGGATTTCGGTCGGCGCCATCAGCGCGGCCTGGAAGCCGCTGTCGATCGCTTGCGTGGCGGCCAGCGCCGAGACCACCGTCTTGCCGCTGCCGACGTCGCCTTGCAACAGCCGCTGCATCGGATACGGGTGGCGCAGGTCGGCGCGGATTTCGTTGAGCACGCGCTGCTGCGCACCGGTCAGCCGGAACGGCAGCGATGCCTGGAAGCGCTCGGACACCGCGCCGACCACCTTCAACGCCGCAGCGCCCTTTGAGCGGCGCGCCCGCTGCGCGCGTTTCAGCGACAGCTGCTGCGCCAGCAGCTCGTCGAACTTCACGCGCGTCCACGCTGGGTGCGAGCGGTCGGCCAGCGCGTGTTCGTCCACTTCCTGCGGCGGATAGTGCAGCAGCTTGACCGACGGTTCGAAGTCCGACAGTTGCATTTCGGCGCGCAGGTCGGCCGGTAGCGTGTCGGTCCAGTCGACCCGCTTCATGGCGTCGCCGATGGCGCGCCGCAGGATCGGCTGCGACAGGCCTTCGCCCGACGGGTACACCGGCGTCAGGGAAGTGGGCAGCGGGGCGCCTTCGTTGATGACCTTATACGCCGGGTGAACCATCTCGGCGCCGAAGAAGCCGTGTTTGAGCTCTCCGCGCGCGCGCACCCGCGTGCCTTCGGCCAGCTGCTTGACCTGGCTGCCGTAGAAGTTCATGAAGCGCAGTTGCAGGTCGCCGGTTTCGTCGGCGATGTGGACCAGCAGCTGGCGCCGCGGCTTGTAGCTGATTTCATTTTTAACCACCACGCCCTCGACCTGCGAAGTATCGCCGCCGTGCAGGCGCGCCTCCTCGATGGTGATGACCTGGGTTTCGTCCTCGTAGCGCATCGGCAGGTGCAGCACCAGGTCCATGTCGGTGTGCAGGCCGAGCCGGGCCAGCTTGGCTTCCGGGCTGACAGCCTTCTTGACCGGCTTGGCCGGGCGCTTGGGCGCGCTGGCCGCGGCCGCGCTTGGGGCACAGTTGGGCGCGCCGCTTGGTGCACTGCTTGCTGCACTGTTTATTGCACCGCTGGGTGCGGTTTTAGACGGAATCACAGGCATATTCGAGCGTTTTTCGGGCACTAGCGTAAAATAGAGGGTTGCCCGTGGCAAATCAACGGCAACGACGCCGGTATTGTAAGGCTACGCGCCGATTGTGGCGTATCCGATTTTCTTCAACAGTTTCCAGAAGTGCGCAAAATGTACTCGCTTTCCGATTTCGATTTTAACCTGCCGCAAGAACGTATTGCGCAATTCCCGCTGCCGGACCGCAGCGCCTCGCGTCTGTTGCATCTGGACGGCGAGCAAATCATCGATCGTCAGTTCGCCGATATCGTCGGCCTGCTGCGGGCCGGCGACCTGCTGGTGATGAACGACACCCGCGTGCTCAAGGCGCGCTTCTTCGGCCTCAAGGAAAGCGGCGGCAAGATCGAGGCGCTGGTCGAGCGCGTGCTCGACAGCCGCACCGTGCTGGCCCAGGTGCGCGCCTCCAAGTCGCCCGGCCCCGGCGTCAAGATCCGCCTGGCGGACGCCTTCGACGTCACCGTCGGCGAGCGCGCCGGCGAGTTCTTCACCCTGCATTTCGACGCCGACGTGTTCGAGCTGATCGAGGCGCACGGGCGCCTGCCGCTGCCGCCGTACATCGAGCACGACGCCGACACCTTCGACGAGACGCGCTATCAGACGGTGTTCAACAAGGTGCCGGGCGCCGTGGCCGCGCCCACCGCCGGCCTGCACTTCGACGAAAAGCTGCTGGCCGAGTTGAAGGCCAAGGGCGTCAACTTTGCCTATGTGACGTTGCACGTGGGCGCCGGCACCTTCCAGCCGGTGCGCGCCGAGGTGCTGTCCGAGCACAAGATGCACACCGAGTGGTACACCATGCCGCAGGAAACCGTGGACGCGGTGCGCGCGACCCGCGCCGCCGGCGGCGACGTGGTGGCGGTCGGCACCACCAGCCTGCGCGCGCTGGAGTCGGCGTCGCAGGGCGGGCAGCTGGAGGCCGGCAGCGCCGACACCGCGCTGTTCATCACGCCCGGCTACCAGTTCAAGACGGTCACGCGCCTGATCACCAATTTCCACCTGCCCAAGTCGACCTTGCTGATGCTGGTGTCGGCCTTCGCCGGTTACGAACCGATCCGCGCGGCGTACGCCCACGCGATCGCCAACGAATACCGCTTCTTCAGCTATGGCGACGCCATGTTGCTGACGACGCAAGCCCGAGCACAATAAGGAATCCTCAATGTTGGAATTTACGTTACACAAGACCGATAGCAGCGGCCTGACCAAGGCCCGCCGCGGCACCGTCAAACTGAACCACGGCGTGGTGCAGACCCCGATCTTCATGCCGGTCGGTACCTACGGTTCGGTCAAGGCGATGTCGCCGCTGGAATTGAAGGAAATCGACGCCCAGATCATCCTGGGCAACACCTTCCACCTGTGGCTGCGTCCGGGCAACGACGTCGTCGCCAAATTCGGCGGCCTGCACGACTTCATGGCGTGGGACAAGCCGATCCTGACCGATTCGGGCGGCTTCCAGGTGTTTTCGCTGGGCGCGATGCGCAAGATCACGGAAGAGGGCGTGCATTTCAATTCGCCGATCAATGGCGACAAG
>DASVTJ010000024.1:0-14098 GCA_036387635.1 Duganella sp. | reverse complement strand
TGGTGGCTTGGTCGGGTATACGGTGCGTGTGACGAAGCCGTCGCGCTCAAGTCCTTTCAACGTTTGCGCAAGCATTTTCTGTGAGATGCCCGCGACAGCACGTCGCAACGTGCTGAAGCGTTGCGGTCCGGCTTCCAATTGCATGACAATCTGCACTGTCCATTTGTCGCCGATCCGTGCTAGTGCACAGGTCAGACGTGCGCATGGTGCAGTTACCTCGAGGTGACTTGGTTTCAAAATAGTGCCTCCTTGGCGTTAGATGGTTTCGGGTTTACAGTAGATAACTATTAGAGAGCATCTTATCTCTTCGGCCGACAGGAGTGCATAGTTCATGACGCAACAAGTAATCTTGATTACAGGGGGTACTTCCGGTATTGGTCTTGGTCTGGCCCAAGCATTCATCGACCAAGGCGCCCAAGTTGCTGTATGCGGTCGCTCGGCACCGGCGCTTGCGCGTTTCACTGAACGTTTTCCACAGGCGCTGGCAATAAAAGCGGACGTAACAGACGTTGTGGCGCGGACTAGTATGCTGCAAGCAGTTGCCGATCGATTCGGCCGGATCGACGTGTTGGTCAATAACGCAGGCACCTTCGTCGAACGTGACTTCGCTGCTGATGTCGATGCCACTCTCGCACTTGAAGAGGAGATCGCGTTGAATCTGACCGCGCCCATCCAGTTGACGGGAGAAGTGCTGTTGCGTTGGTCAACGCTGACGGCGATCGTGTTTGTTACCTCCGGCTTCGCGCTGGTTTCGCCTACCCGTGCGCCGACCTATGGCGCGGTAAAGGCAGGGCTGCACGCATTTTCAGACGCACTGCGCCGCCAGCTCGCTCCCAAGAGCACGCATGTTCTCGAGCTGATGCCGGCCATGACCGATACACCCATGAATGCCGGGGCCACGGGGAAGAAAATGTCGACCGCCGAGGTAGCTCAAGTCACGCTTGAAGCGCTTGCAAAGCGCCGACCGTTGGCTCTGCCTGGACCAGTACGGATGTTGCCACTTCTGATGAGGATCGCGCCAGGCGCTATCACGCGCATGATCGCAAAAACCTGACGCTCGCCTGTCCACCCCGTTCTTCTCTCGCTGCTGACATGGGCTAACCAGACATGCCTCCAGCAACTTTTCCCGAAGCGATCTCGTCCTCTGGCAAGCTTATAGATTTAACGAAGCACCTCCGTTAGAGGTTTGTTAGCCTTCTGAATGACGAACGGCCCGATCAAAAATTCGACCGGGCCGTAAAGGCAAAACCAAAGCGCTACGCCATGCGCGTCCTACGAAACCTGCTTAAGTAGCCTGATTAAGTAACCTGCATTACGCACGCGGGTTTTTTGGAAGCACCTGTGGATCAGTATTTCAGCTTAATACTTCTGGTCTGCGGAAACCTGCACTGCTTGGCGCATCGGCAGCGGCAGCGGATTCGACGTGCTTGTTGGCAGCGTCTGCGCCGTGGTGGCCTTCAACACTTGTGTCAACGGCAGTGCATCGGACGAACCACCCACACGAATGGTGTAGTTCGATTTGTCGACTACCCACGAATCGGTGTTTTGCACATAGTACGACAACGAACGAGCATCCATCGGGATCGTGACGCGTTTGCTTTCGCCAGCTTTCAGGAACACTTTGGCGAAGCCTTTCAGTTCCTTCTCGGGACGGTCCACCGTTGACTTGACTGCCGGGCTGACATATAGCTGCGCCACTTCGAAACCATCCATGTCGCCACGGTTTGTGATTGTGAAGCTGGCGTTGATCGTCTCGCCGCCAGTGATGGTGTTCGACGACAGCTTCATGTCGCTGTACGTGTATGACGTGTACGACAGGCCGTAACCGAACGGGTACAACGCTTTTACATTGCTTTTGTCGAAGCCGCGGTAACCGGTGTAGATGCCTTCGGAATAGGTCATCTCGGCTTTGGCAGTGCCCGGCGCGCCAAACAGGCCCGCAGGCTGGTAAGCCGTCACGTCGTGGTAGCTGGCATAGCTCGGGTAGTCGCTTTCGTTTTTGGCGATCGAAACAGGCAGCTTGCCCGACGGGTTCACTTTGCCGTAAATGATTTCCGCGACGGCTTGGCCGGCGTACTGGCCCGCGTACCACGCTTCGAGGATGGCGCCGGCGTTGCTGTTCCACGGACGCATGTTCGACGGTGCGCCGCCGTGCATGACGACGATGGTGTTCGGATTGGTCTTCGTTACGCTGGCGAGCATGTCGCCCTGGTATTCCGGCAGGTCGAATGGACGGTCGAAACCTTCACCTTCATACTCGGCGTTGACGCCGACGGCGATAACGACGGCGTCGTATTGGGATAGGTCGGCCGGCGCGGCCAGCGATGCCCAGCTCATCTGTATCCCCTGGATGCCGCCTAGAACCGGGAAGAAGAACGTGCCATTGCGGCGGTATTCCATCTTGACCGTGTAGTACTTGCCAGCTTTCAGCTTGACGGTCTTGCCGAAGCGGCTGGGCGCGTTGACAACGTCGCCCGCGAGCGCCAGGCCGTCGAAGTCGACCACGAGCTTGCCGTCCACCCAGACCTTGTACGCGCCGTCAGCGCGGACCTTGAACACTTGTTCGCCGTCGATGGTCGGCTTGATAGTGCCGGTGAATCGGGCGGAGAAGGCGCCCAAGTTGGGTGCGAACCCTTCGACCGCGGTGGTGCCGTGGGTCGTGACGTTCTGGCCCGACAGCCAGTTAAAGGCGACGCCAGGTTCGGTGCGCGTCAGGACCGGCGTACCGGCAAGTGTGGTGTTGTCGAAGTACTCCGCTTTCAGGCCGACTGCAGGCGTGCCATTACTGGGGGCGGCCTGGTACCAGACCGACTCGGTGGCGTTGAGCGACAGCGCCGGAATGTACGTGATGTTGGCCGGGTCGACGTTCAGCTGCTGCATGCCGGCCATCGTGGTGACATAACTGCTTGGCGGCGACCAGGCGGTACCGAATGGCGAGCCTGGCAGTTGCATAGCGATGTCGCCGATCACGGCGATCTTTGCGTTGGTGGCCAGTGGCAGCACGTGTCGGGAAGCGGTCGATGCGTCGTCATTCTTGAGCAGCACGATACCTTCACGGGCCATGGCCAGCGACGCGGCGGCGCCGTAGGAAGTGCCAAGGGTGCCGCCCTCGGTCAGGCCCTTGTCGAAGCCGTAGCTGACCATGGCGCGCAGGTTGCGGCGCACTTTGTCGTCTAGCACGTTCATCGTCAGCTGGTTGCTGTACAGATAGTTCCAGATGTTTGCCTGGGTGAACTGCAAGCCGCTTGGCATGTCCAGGTCGGTACCGGCCCAGGCGCCTTTCTGGGCGTTATGGATCGCGTTGAAGTCGGACAGCACGAAGCCGCGGTAGCCCCATTCACCTTTGAGCACGTCTGTAATGAGGTGATGGTTTTCGCAGGCATACTCCCCATTGACCTTGTTAAAGCCGCACATGATCGAAGCGATGTTTGCGTTTTTGACCACGGACTCGAAGCCCGGCAGGTAGATTTCACGCAGCGTGCGCTCGTCGACCTTGATGTTCATGATTTGGCGGTTGGCTTCTTGTTCGTTGGCCACGAAATGCTTGGCCGACGCCTGGATGCCCTGCACCTGGACCGCGTTGACGACGGCAGGCCCGAGCACTGCGCCCAGGAACGGGTCTTCACCGGACAGGTGCTCGGCGGCGCGGCCGTTGTATGGCGAGCGGTACATGTTCAGGCCCGGCGTCAGCATCTGCTGGGCGCCGGCCTGGCGGGTTTCGTAGGCGATGGCGAGGCCAAACTGCTTGGCGCGGTTGATCGACCAGGTAGCGGCCAGCAGCGACGGCGATGCAAACTGGGCGCCGAAGGTGGCGCTGTTTTTGTTCACGCCCATTGACGAATCGTAGGCGAGCGTGCCGGGCAGCCCCTGCGCCTGCTGGATCGGGAGCATGTGACCATCGTCGACTCGGATGAAGTCGATTTTCTCTGCGGTACTCATATTGTCGATCATGGCGCCGACTCGGGCGTCGACGTCATCGCCGACCATTGGCGTGGTGCGCGGCGTGACGTCCCAGGCCGAAGCGACCGCCATGTGGCACAAGGTCAACGTCAACAGGCTGGTACCAACAATGTGTTTGCGGGTGGGGGCGAAGGTAAGCATCATTACTTGGTCGCTCCGGGAGAGTCGGTTTCATCGATCGGAAGTTGGAGCGGTGCGGCAGGGGCGGAGGGCTTCTGGGCTTCGGCGCGCTGTCTTTCCTCCAATGCCTTCTGTTTTGCGGCGACGTCGTCGCGGATTTGCTTTACCCGCTGCACGGCTGCGGCATCAAGAGGGGCAGCGACCGTAGCGTGGGCCACTAACGCGGCCATCGTCAGAAATATCGCCTTATGAAAATATGTTTTCACCATTTATCCTATATTTTTATTAATTCGAAAGCAACTAAGTTGCTATTTTTTAACCTAATGGCGGCAATTCTAAGGCCAACGGATGATCTAAGGACGCTAGAATGACAATACATAGTGTTTGGCAAACCGATACATTGGACGAACGGAGAAGTAAATGCGTTTCAACCGCCTGGACCTGAACCTGCTCGTGGCACTCGATGCGCTGCTCGACGAAAAGAAAACCACAGCGGCAGCGCAGCGCCTGTCAGTGAGCCAGTCGGCCATATCCGGCATGCTGGGGCGGCTGCGCGTTTACTTTGAGGACGACCTGCTGGTGCAGGTCGGGCGCCAGATGGAACTGACGCCGCTGGGCAGGGACTTGGCCGATCCCGTGCGCCAGCTGCTGTTGCAGATCCAGGCGACGGTGTCCATCCGCCCGGCGCTGTCAATCGCGACCGAGCGACGCAATTTTCGCATTACGGTATCCGACTACGTCGTGCCGATTTTGATGGCTCCCCTAGTGCGTCGCCTGCAGCAACTGGCGCCCTTCATAACGATAGAACTGCGTCCGCAAATCGAAAACACCGGCCAGAATCTGCGGCGTGGCGAAACCGAATTGTCGATCGTTCCGGAAGACTATCTCGACGCTGGACACCCACACGAGGCGCTGTTTGATGAAACGTTCCGCTGCGTGGTCTGGAATGGCAATACCGAGGTCGGCGACACCCTCGACCTGGAAACGTTTGTACGCTGCGGCCACGTCATTCCCCACCTGGGGCGTCCGGGTAACCCCACTGTAGTCGAACGTTTTTTCGAAGACAGCGGGATTGCGCGAAGCATCTGCGTGACAACTTACGATTTCATGTCACTGGCGCCGATGGTGGTGGGCACCAACCTGATAGCAACAATGCAGACCCGATTGGCACTGGACAGCCAGCGGCGCCTGCCGGTCCGCCTGCTGGTGCCGCCGATTGCCGTACCACCATTGCGGTTGTGCATGCAGTGGCATGAGTACCAGACATCGGATCCAGCGCACCGGTGGTTGCGTGAGCAGATTGCGGCAGTCGCAGTGGACGGTGAGCAGATAGTCAGCAGATAATTGCGCGGCAGATGGTCGATCTTCCTGACGGGCGTTTGTCAAATTATCGGCCACCGCCTGACAAAGGTTGGTGGGTCCGCGAAGGTCCCCAATGGGGCGAACCGCTTCGTCGATTTTTGAACTTCGCTTCGGGTCCGATGCTGCATAGAGTTTTACTTGTCGCCCTGTGGCGATAGAGCTCCCGGCTTCATCGCGGTAGCGCTTGAACAATTTTCTCTGACTCAGCCCACAGCCGGCGCGCGAGTGGAGCGTCTTCCGCATCAGCGCGGGGCTTCTTCACGTTCGAGTCGGCGAGGTAGTTGCCCGCCAAGGGCACTGCGATCGGACTGACCGCAGCGAAGACCTCAGTTGCGGCGCCCTCATCGACGGACTTGAAAAAGAGCGGCCCGATGGCCGCCAGTACCCAACCGAGTGGCGGCCTCAGGCTGCGAGCGAGGTTGGTTCGAACCACTCCGGGGTGCACCGCGTAGGCGGTCTTTCCGGTGCCTGCAAATCGCCGCTGCAGTTCTTTGGCAAAGAGCAGCATGGCGAACTTCGATTGGCCATAGGCTACCAACGGCTTATACCCCTTGTCACCCGAAAGGTTGTCGAAAGCAATGCCCCCGTTGGGCGCTTGCCGATGACCCTCGCTGCTGAGCATCACCACTCGGGCCTTATCCTTGAGCTGATCGAGTAGGCCCGTTACGAGGATAAAGTGCCCGATATAATTGGTGAAGAATTGAAGCTCGTAGCCGTGCGATTTCGCCAGCGTCGGCAGCATCATGATGCCCGCGTTGCAGATGATGGCGTCGAGCTGGTGGCCGTCCGCGTTGATTGCGGCGACGCACCCGCGCACCGACGAAGGGTCTGAAAGCTCGCAGGCGTAGCCGATCGCCTTTCCTGGAAACGCCGCACATGCGCGCGTTGCTTTTTCCTTGGTGCGCGCCGTCCCGAGTACCAATGCGCCCCGCAGGGCGAGCACACGACACGCTTCCTGACCCAGACCTGAGTTGCAGCCTGTTACGAGAATCGTCTGACCGGCAAGCGAGAGCCCTTCGGTTACCTTCTCGGCCGTTGCCCCATAGCCGAATCCGGTCGGCCCCGCCGATTTAAACATTGCAAACAAAGACATGTGTTTCCCTTTTCTCAGCGCTACGTGACGCAGCTATCCCCTAGTAGACCCGCTGGTAAGTATTTGCGCAATGCCATCAATCTGCATGACCTCATGCTAAACTGCCAGCAATGTACAAACCCGACATGACCGAGCTGACTGCTTTTGCCGAGGTCGCAGCATTGCGCTCTTTCCGGAAGGCTGCAGATGCGCTCGAACTCTCACCGTCGACTGTGAGTCACCTGATGCGGCGCCTCGAAGAGCGCATGGGGGTGCGATTGCTCCACCGCACCACCCGTAGTGTCGCGCCCACGCAGGCAGGAGAGCGGTTACTCGCCCGCTTGCGTCCAGTATTGGATGAACTCCACGGTGCCCTGCGCGAAGTGGATGAATTTCGGGATCAACCGACAGGCCGCGTCCGCATCAATGCGCCTGAACAAGGCGTGCGGATCCTGCTCCGTGAGGTCATCCCTGCGTTTCAGGCGAAATACCCGCAGATCGAGCTTGACGTGGTAGTCGAAGGTCGATTCGTCGACATCGTCAAAGAAGGCTTCGATGCCGGCGTGCGGCTCGGTGGAAACATCCCTCAAGATATGGTCGCGATACAACTTGGTGGCCATGCGCGCTGTATCGCGGTGGCTTCCCCGACATATCTTTCGCGACATCAATCACTGCAGACCCCGGACGACCTCAAATTGCACGAATGCATTCGTATCCGTCTTCCGAATGGAACATTCCTGGCGTGGGAATTTGAACAGCGCGGCCAGAAACTGGCAATCGAGGCGCCGGGAATGCTGATCTTGAATCAGGAAGGGCTGATGATCGATGCTGCGCTTGCGGGACTCGGGATCGCTTTTGTGTTCGAGAGTTCGGTACGTGACTTACTCGAGTCTCAGCGGCTCATCAGTGTACTCGCCGATTGGTGCACGGAATTTTCAGGCGCGTACCTTTACTATCCGAGTAGCCGCAATGTCCCATCGGCGCTCCGCGCGTTCATCGATATGGTCAAGAACTCTCGTTTTACGTAGATTGTTTTCAAATCGGAGCGGATACCTCAAGTACTCGTCGAACCGCATTCGCTTATCGAGAGATCACACTGTGCCCCTACGACCCAGCAATAGAGTGGCATGCACGCCAGACCGCAACTATTCCAGGCATTTCAGAAGTCGCGCTGCACAGCGAGCATATAAAGAGCGGCTACCGCGTAGGTTGCACAATCGAAAAAGGTGCGTTTGATAGCGTCATCTCCGCTATTGAGGCCGAGGGCTGGATGTTCGCGCACGGACTGGCGTTGCCCGCTAAGCCGTTTGCCGCGCCACCGTGAGGCGGACAAAGCCGCCGCTCTGGGCGCGGTTGCCTATCTCGAGCTGTGCGCCGAGACGGGCCGCACGCTCGCGCATGCCGACCAGGCCGTAGTGGCCTTTGCGCTGGCCCTGGTCCAGAATATCCGCCGGGATACCTTTGCCGTCGTCGGCCACGCGCAGCGTCAGCGCGGCGTCGCCATAGTCCAGTTCCACCACGATCTCGCCGGCGTCGGCGTGGCGGAAGGCGTTGCCGATCGCTTCGCGTCCGATGGCGAATAGTTCATCCCGGGCGGCGGGCGCCAGCGCGAACGGCACGCCGCGCTCCTCCAGCCGGAAGCGCGCCGGCAAGCCGGCCGCCAAACCGCCGGCAAAGCGCTCCAGCGCCTCGGCCAGCGTTTCGTCGGCTTGCTTCGCCGAGCGCAGGCCCATCACCTCGTCGCGGCCTTCGACCAGCGCCCGTTCGATATAGCCGATGCCGCGCTCCATGGCGGCGCGCGCGGGCAGGGCCGGCGGCACTTGCTCCATGGCCGCCTGCATCATCAAGATCGTGCCTTGCGCCTGCTGCAGGAACGTATCGTGCAGCGCGCGGGCGATGCGCTCGCGTTCGGCCAGCCGCTCGAGCTGGCGCGCCTCGATCAGGTTGGCCAGTTGCGCCACCCGCGAGCGCCACGCCAGCACCACGAGCGCGATCAGCGCCGCCCCGCACAGCAGCTTGAACCAAACGCTTTGCAAAAACGTCGGCGCAATCGCGATGTCGAGCGCGGCGCCTTGCGTGTTCCAGACGCCGTCGCGGTTGGCGGCGATCACATGGAAGCGGTAGCGGCCCGGCGCCAGATTGGTATAGAACGCCTCCCGCCGGCCCTCGGGGTTTTGCCAATGTTCGTCGACGCCGTCGAGCCGGTAGCGGAAAGCGCCGCCGGACACCGACAAGCCAAGCGCGGTGTAGCCGATGTGTAAATTGTTGGCGCCGGCGGGCAGCAGCACCGCCTGGTCGACGGGATAGCGCTTGCCGTTGCTGGCGACCGAGCGGATCTCCACCGGCGGCGGGATCGGATCGCGGCGGATGGCTGCGGGCGTGATGAGCATCGCGCCGCTGGTGCTCGACAGCCACAGCTTGCCGTCGTCTGCCTGCACCATCGACGGGAACGGTCCGGTCGGCTGCACCGTGCCGCCGATGCCTTCCTCTCTGCCCAGCAATTCGTACGCGACCCTGGCGTTGTCGCGCACAAAGGCGCGCACCTGGTCGGCGCCGATGCGGTAAGCGCCGTCGTGGCCGTGCAGCCACAGCTCGCCGACGTCTGTGACGACGATGCCACTGATGCCGCGCAACTCGTGGCCGTCCGCCGTCAGCAGCGGCACGAAGCGTTTGCCGTCGTAACGGGCGACGCCCGATTCGCCGGCCAGCCACAGGTTGCCGCCGCGCTCGTAGATGCACAGCACGTTGCCGATATGCAGACCTTGTCCGGCGCCCAGCAGCGTCGGCTTGCCGCGCTCGACCACGGCGACGCGGTTGCCCGGGTAGCCGATCCACAGCCGGTCCAGGCTGTCGGACAGCAGCGACATCGCGCGCAGCTTCGGCAGCGACGGGTACGGATGCTCCCATTTGCCGTCGCGGTAGCGGAACAGCTCGTGATTCAGATAGCTGGCCCACCAGTCGCCGGCGCGGTCTTGCGCCAGCGCGTAGAGCGTCTGCGGGCCGCGCAGTTCCGGCGGCTGCGGGGCGATGATCTTGCCGGCGCGCCAGAGGCCTTGATAGGTGCCGAGCACCGCAGCGCCAGCTTCGCCAACGCCGCCAGCTGGATCGGTTGCGCCGGTTGCGCCGCCGCCGCCCGCGCCACCGTTGCGTTTATCGCGGCCATCGCCGCCACGCCTGGTCGCCGAGCTCCAGAACCCGGTATCGAGGTCGGCGTGGCGGCGGCCGGCCGCGTCCATCAGCCAGGCGCTGGTGCGGGCGTTGCCGAGCCAGACCTTGCCGCCGGCGTCGGCCGCCAGCGCCGGCGTGACGATCGCTTCATGGCTCGGCAGCGGCGTGATACGGTTGCGGCGGAATCGATCGAGCCCGGTCGCCGTGCCGATCCAGATATTGCCGTCGCGGTCTTCAAAAAAGGTTTGTGGATTCAGGCCGCTCAAGCCCTGGTCGGGCGTGATGCGCTGGCGCGGATCGGGAAACACGTCCGGCAGCATGCGCTCGACGTGGGTCTCGCTCGCCAGCCACATCGTGCCCTGGCGGTCGAACCACATGCCGCTGCCGGGCAGTTCGGGCTTGGGCGCGCGCGCGCCGGCGCCGGACTCGGGCGGCGTTTGCGACAGGGGGTAATTGGCGTCGACGCCGTTCGAGATCCATACGGTGCCGTCCGGCCCGGCCGCGAGCGACGCCAATTCGATATTGCCGGGGCTGGCGACGCGGTAGCGCGTGTCGCCGGCGCGGCGGTAGTAGACGGCGTTGGAGGTCGAGACCCACTGCGTGCCGGCGTTATCAAACAGCACCTGCCAGATGGCTTGGGCGGGCTGGAAGCCGGTTTCGGGGCCGACCTGCACCCAGCGGTTGCGCGCGCGGTCGAGCCTGGCCAAGCCGCGCGCGGTGGTGGCCCACAGCGCGCCGTCCGGGGCGGTGGTGAAGCTGTGCGCGGCGCCGCCCGGAAAGCCGTCGCCGGCGCCGTAGTGCGTGGCCTTGCCGTCCTTGAACACGCTGGCGCCGCCGAAACGGTAGCCGACCCACAGGCCGCCGTCGGGCGCGGTGTGCAGCGGCAGTACGATGGTTGACAGCAGCGCGTGGCCGCCGACCTGGTCGCGGCGCTCGAAGTTGACACCGTCGAATCGGTACAGGCCGGTCGGCGTAGACAGCCACAGCCAGCCGTCGCGGGTTTGCGTGATGGCCTGGACTTGCGCCGGCGCGCCTTGGGCGGCGCTCCATGCCTGGTGCGAGTAGTCGCTCAGCAGGCGTGCATGCTCGGCGGCGGCGGCGGCGGCGGCCGGCAACCATAACAGCAAACTTAACAGGCTGGAGAATAACAAGCTCAAGTTCAGCAAGCGGGCGTACTTCGATGTCCGGTTGTTGATGAAATTCATGGTGCGGGCATAATGGATTTAAGGATGACTCCGCTTGGCGATGCGGGCCAACAACAATAGAACAATAGCGGCGCACAAAAAAGCGCCCCGGCGACAAGTCGGGGCGCTGGTCCTGCGGTGGTGCGGCGTGGCGTTAGCCGGTGTTGCGCAAACCGGCGGCGACGCCGTTGATCGACAGGTGGATGCCTCGGTGGACCCGCTCGTCGGTGGCCTTGGCCGGATCGCTGGTCAGGGCGCGGTGACGCTTGATCAGCTCGACCTGCAAGTGGTTCAGCGGATCGAGGTAGGCGATGCGGTTCTGGATCGAGCGCGCCAGCAGCGGATTGCCAATCAGCCGCTCGGACGCGCCGGTGATGTTCTCCAGGATCGTCAACGTGTTCGTATGCTCTTCGGTGATGCGCTTGAAGATGCGGTCGCGCAGTTCCTTGTCCTGCACCAGGTCGGCGTAGCGCGAGGCGATCGCCAGGTCGGTCTTGGCCAGCACCATGTCCATGTTCGACAGCAGGGTGGCGAAGAAGGGCCACTGCCTGGACATGGCCCGCAGCTGGGCCAGGCGCTGCTCCTTGTCGCCGCCGGCGATCCAGGCGCCGATGGCGCTGCCGAAACCGTACCAGCCCGGCAGCAGCAGGCGGCACTGGCCCCACGAGAAGCCCCACGGAATCGCCCGCAAGTCCTCGATGCGCTTGGTCGACTTGCGCGAGGCCGGACGCGAACCGAGGTTCAGTTCGGCGATCTCGGCGATCGGCGTGGCGCTGAAGAAGTAGTCGGTGAAGCCCGGCGTGTCGTAGACCAGGTCGCGGTAGGCCTTGTAGGCAAGGTCGGAGATCTCCGCCATCACCGTTTCGAACTGGCGCAGCTGTTCCTGGTGGGCGCTGTCTTCCGGCTGCGGCAGCAGGCTCGCCTCCAGCGTGGCTGCGACCAGCAGTTCCAGGTTGCGGCGGCCGATGTCCTTGTTGGAGAACTTCGAGGCGATGATCTCGCCTTGTTCGGTCAGGCGGATCTGGCCGTTGACGGTGCCGTGCGGCTGCGCCAGGATGGCCTCGTAGCTCGGACCGCCGCCGCGTCCGACCGTGCCGCCCCGGCCGTGGAACAGGCGCAGCTTGACGCCGGCCTTTTCAAACACCGTCACCAGGTGGGTTTCGGCCTTGTACAGTTCCCACGTCGAGGTCAGGAAGCCGCCGTCCTTGTTCGAATCCGAATAACCGAGCATGACTTCCTGGATCTGGCCCTGCTTGGCGATCAGGCCCTTGACCAGCGGCAGCGCCATCACCGCTTCCATGATGCCGGCCGCGCGTTGCAGGTCGGGTATGGTTTCGAACAGCGGGATGACCATCAGGTCCAGTTCCGCCTCGGTGCGGCCATCACCCTCGCCGGCGGCGATGCGCAGCAAGCCCATCTCCTTTTGCAGCAGCATCACTTCCAGCAAATCGGACACCGTCTCGGTGTGCGAGATGATGTAGTTGCGGATGGCGCGCGCGCCGTAGCGGGCGCGGATCTGGAGCGCCGCGCTGAGCACGCCCAGTTCCGAATCGGTCTCGTCCGTGTAGTCGATGTACGGCGAGTACAGCAGGCGCGGCTGCGACAGCTCGCTCAGCAGCAGCGCCACCTTGGCGTCCTCGTCGAGCGCCGCGTAGTCGGCCTCGCCGCCGGCCTTGGCGAACAGCTCGGCCAGAACGCGTTCGTGGATGTCCGACGATTGCCGCATGTCGAGCGAAGCCAGGTGGAAGCCGAAGATGTCGGCCGCGCGCTTCAACGTCGACAGGCGAGGGCGCACCAGCACGGCGCCGTGGTTGGTATTGAGCGAGTCGATCAGCGTTTGCAGATCGGCCGAGAATCCGGCGGCGTTGCCGTACGGCTCGGCGTGGCCGACTTCCTTGCGCAGGATGTTGGTCGCGCCCAGCGCGCGCGCCGTGGCGGCCAGCCGCGCGTAAATGCCGATCAGGGCGCGGCGGTACGGTTCGTCGGCGCGGTGGTCGGAGGTATCGGGCGACTGGTCGGCCAGCGCTTGCAGGGCCGGCGAGCAGCCGACCATCAGGGTCGAGATCGACAACTCCGCCCCCAGGGTGTGCGCCTCTTCCAGATAGAAGTCGAGGATGGTGGTGGCCTGGCGCACCAGCGCGTGCCGCATGGTGCCGCCGTTGACGTTGGGATTGCCGTCGCGGTCGCCGCCGATCCAGCTGCCCATCTGCACGTACGGGGCCTTGATCGGCTTGACCTCGGGCGCGTGCCCGTCCTCGTAGTCGGCGGCGACCGCCGTATCGTTGCCGTAGTGGTGGGCGATGTCGCTTTCGATGTCGTCGTACAACCCCGGCAGTTCGCGCAGGAAGGTGGTGCGGTAGTACGACAGCGCGTTTTCGATCTCGTCGGCCACGGTCAGCTTAGAGTAGCGCAGCATGCGCGTCTGCCACAGCACGGCGATGCGCGCGCGCAGCAGGTGCATATTGGCGGCCTGCTCCTTCGGCGTCAGCGGCAGGTCGCGCTCGGCCAGCAGGCGGGCGATGTCGTGCTCGGCGTCGAGGATCGATTTACGCTGCACCTCGGTCGGGTGCGCCGTCAGCACCGGCGCGATCAAGGCTTGCTCGAAGAATTCGCCGACCGTCTGTTCGCTCACGCCGGCTTGCTTGAGCTTGCACAGCGCGAAGTTGACGCTGCCTTGCTGCGCGGTCGAGCCGGCCAGCAGGTGGGCGCGGCGGCGGCGGATGTGGTGCTGGTCCTCGGCGATGTTGGCTAGGTGCGAGAAGTACGAGAACGCCCGCACCACCGAGATGGTCTGTTCGCGGGTGAGGATCTTGAGCATGCCGTCGAGTTCCTTGGCGGCGCCGGCGTCGGCCTCGCGGCGGAAGCGCACGGCCGTTTGCCGGATGGTCTCGACCACGGCGAACACTTCCTCGCCTTCTTTGTCGCGCAGCACGTCGCCGAGCAGGCGGCCGAGCAGGCGGATATCTTCTTTGAGCGGCGCGTCTTTGTCCACATGCGTGTCCACATGCGTGTCCACATGCGTGTCCACGTGGTTGTCCACCTGCGTGGCCGCGTCGGGTTGTTCTGCGATGTTGTCGTCGATTGCACTAGATTGTTTTGCCATGTGATAAGCCGCAAAGAGGTGAAATGTCGGTGCAAAGGCTGGTGGCCCGGTTCTGCAAGAAGGTGAGCATGATAAAATTTGTGATCTTAAACATGCGCGATGTACTGGCCTGCGCCGGTGAGCGTCAGC
>DASVTJ010000023.1:0-4364 GCA_036387635.1 Duganella sp. | reverse complement strand
GTTATCGAATCATTATCGAAATGGCCAAGCCGGCGGCAATTAGCGACAAAATATAGCCACTGAGCAATTAAATCCCGAGAAATTCGCGCAGCCGGTGCGCGCTTGCGGCGATAATAACGCGTAAGCATGCTCGACAATTGTCGCCGCGCAGCGCCGTTTGGCGGCGCCGATCACACTAAACGCCGTCCAGCCCTGAAGCCCGTAGCCCGAAGATCAACATGACGCCAGTTGCAGCCCCAGCCATGCCAGTAGAGAACGCGGTGGAAGACGCGCTGATGCGCTCCATCCGTATTCCTCCACGGCCCAGCCTGCTCGTCGACCTGCAGCGCGAGCTGGCGCAGTCCGATCCGTCGCCGCGTCACATCGCCCGCATCATCGGCAACGACGTCGGCATGTCCGGCGCCCTGCTCAAGCTGGCCAACTCGCCGTTCTTCGGCGCCGCCCGCAAGGCCAAGTCGGTCGAGCAAGGCATCAACTTCCTCGGCATCGGCCAGTGCGCCGCGCTGCTGACCGGACTGCTCGCGCGCCAGGCCATCGAAGGCAAGGAATCGGACCTGAGCGCGTTCTGGGAAATCTCGGCGCGGCGCGCACAGGCGTTGGTGTTCATCTCGCGCAAGCTGCGCATCGCCCCGCCCGACATCGCCCACACCTTCGGCCTGTTTTGCGACATCGGCGTGCCGCTGTTGATGAACCGCTTCCCCGACTATGTCGACACTTACGCCGACGCCTGCCACGAGCAGGTGCTGCCGTTCACCGCCGTCGAGGACCAGCGCTACAGCACCAACCACGCCGCCATCGGCTGCCTGCTGGCGCGCAACTGGGGGTTGTCGCCGGACGTTTCCTGGGCCATCCTGCTGCACCACGACTACCGCGTGCTCGACGACCCGGCCACCGACGACGCCGTGCGCTCGCTGGTGGCGCTGTCGGTGCTGGCCGAAAAAGGCATCCAGCGCTTCCACGGCCGCGCCATGTCCTACGAATGGGAAAAAGGCGGCGAGCGCGCCTGCCAGCACCTCGGCCTGACCGAGGACGAAACCGCCGACCTGCTCGACGAACTGCACGAAGCCTTCCACCACGAACGATAAAGACGACCACACCTACATGCCTAAGAATAAGCGCCCCGTACCGCGCAAGTCCGCCACCTCGCCCGAAGTCAAGGACGAGCAGCAAACCACCGAACTGTGCGCGCTGGCGCTGGACCTGTCGGATGGCGAGTTCAACAACGATATCGCGGCCGACAGCACCCGCGCCGAACTGGCGCAAAAAGCGCTCGACTTCCAGCGCCTGCTGCGCAAGCTGCTCAACCAGGCCAAGGACGAAGTGTTGTACGGCGCCATCGAACTGGCGCGCGACGAATCGGTCGACGGCTACCGCTACCTGCGCAACGCCGTCGAGGAAGGCGCCGCCAGCCTGCTGCTGCGCCGCGAAGGCGCGCCCGAGATGGAGATCGATGCCTTCGCCATTCCGGTGTTCGTGCACAGCCAGGGCGGGCTCGATGCCGCCGCCGACTTCCAGGACGGCGACGCCTACGACGCGCTGCTGGCCAGCTTCACCGATGCCGGGCTGGAAAGCCCGCAGGCCAAGGTGGTGCTGGTCAGCCACGGCTACGACCTGACCGAGTTCGAGCGCATCACCTACGGCCAGCTGCACAGCATGGTGCGCGAGGCGGCGCAAACGCTGACCGAGAAAAAGATCGCCGCCGCGCCGGCGCTCGAGCGCAGCATGGCGGCCGGCTGGTCGCCGACCAGCTTCGGCCCCGACGACAGCGCCGTCGAGCTGCGCTTCCTGCTCGGCTTCTCGCTCAAGCGCGCCGACGACGCCTTCTACAAGGTGCCGGCTGGCGAGAAGGCGGCCGACGCCCACTTCGCCCAGCGCGCCGAACGCTATCAAAAATGGACCGAACAGTACGCGCCGCTGGTGGCGCGCTGCCTGGGCCGCGGCCGTGGCGCCGACCCCGCGCTGACGCTCAACTTCCTGTACCAGGATTTGTTCTTCGGCGCCCGCGCGCAAGGCCAGTCCGAATACGACATGCTGCAAATCCTGTCCGAACTGAACCAGGCGCTGGCATCGCACGCGCCGGACCAGGTGGCCGCCATCATCGCCCCGACCGACGTCGATGATGAAATGGTGCTGCGCGTGCAACTGTCGGCCGGCAACGAGGTGCTGGCGACGTGCGACAAGCCGCTCGACGTCACCGCCGACCTGGAAATCGAAGTCGACGACCTGCGCGACGCGCTGGCCAGCATCGGCATCGAAGCTGTCTCGGTCGCGCTGCGCTTCGACGGCCAGGGCCAGCCGGTGGACGTGCGCCCGCTGGTCTAAACACGGCACCCGCCGCACGCGCAACGGCGCCGAACCGCTCCGTCATCGCGTAAGGCGGATTAGCGCGGCGTAATCCGCCGAGCGCCGCCAGTGCCCTCGCAATTCGCATTGACATCACCCCATCACGGGCAGATACTTTCCCTCAAGCGGAACCTAGAGTCCGCTGCCTGGTGCGGCGCCGGTCTTGTGCTCCGCAGCAAAGGGAGACACGTCATGAAAACACGGGCCATGCTATGGCGCGCGTTGCTGGTCGCCATACTGCTCGGCATACTGCTGAGCGTAGGCGGGTGCGCCACCCGCTCACCGGCGCAACCCGCGCCAGCAACCGAACTCTTCCACGACGAACTGTTCCGCCGGCCCGCCGCGCCGATTGACCCCGCCGCCATCTTCGCGCTGAACGAGCGCATGCGCGCCTACGTCAAAAACGAACTCGACCAGCATCCGCGCGGCCACGACCGGCGCCGCGCGCTGTTCGACGCGCTGTACCGGCGCGACCAGCTCAAGCTCGAATACGACTCGGCGCTCACGCGCAACGCCGCCGAAACATTCGAAGCACGCGCCGGCAATTGCCTATCGCTGGCGATCATGACGGCGGCGCTGGCGCGCGAGCTGAACTTCAATGTCCAGTTCCAGCAGATCAATATGGAAGAAAGCTGGAGCCGCTCGGGCAGCCTGTACTTCGCCAGCAACCACGTCAACCTGGTGCTCGGCAAAAGAGCCAGCACCGTCGAAGGCCAGCAGTTCGGCAACGCCGACACGCTGATCGTCGACTTCATCCCTATCTCGCCGAAGGCGCGCGAAAGCGCCCGCCCGCTCGAAGAGCGCACCATCGTCGCCATGTACCTGAACAACCGCGCCGCCGAGCTGCTAGCGGCCGGCAACGTCGACGACGCCTACTGGGCCGCGCGGGGCTCGGCCGAAGCCGACCCGGCTTTCATGAGCGCCTACAACACGCTGGCCGTCGTCTACCGGCACCACGGCGACTTCGCCCCGGCCGAACAAGCGCTGCGCCACGCGTTGCGGCGCGCGCCCGACAGCACCATTTTTCTGTCGAACCTGGCGCAAACGCTGGAAGCGCAGCAACGCGACGCCGAGGCGGCCGTGGTGCGCGCGCACTTGGCGCGACTCGAACCGCATCCGCCATTCCACTTTTTCCACCTGGGCCAGCAAGCCATCGAGCGCGGCGACTACGCCAGCGCGCGCGGCCTGTTCGAGCGCGAATTGGAACGGGTACCGGACTATCATGAATTTCACTACTGGCTGGCAATTTCCCACTACCAGTTGGGCAACCTGCGCGCCGCCGACAAGCACATGAAACAGGCGCTGGCAAATAGCACCACGCGCGGCGATCACGCCTTGTATACTGCCAAGCTGGACCGTATTCGTGCTGACGAAGCGAAAGTGATCAAATAATGTTCAGAACGGGCGCCGATGCAAAACAATGAACTGTTAGACCGGATCTTTTGGCACTCACTGACGGGCGCGCACGCCCAATATGCCAGCGGCAGCGGCGGCGCGCGCCGCTACACCAACGGCTTCTCGCCGATCCTCGCCTTCGACGACTGCGACACGCCCGACTTTGCCGCTTTGCAGCCGCACTGCGCGCCGGGCGAACAGTTCTATTGCGAAAACTGGACCGGCACCGCCCCGCCCGGCTGGCGCATCGACGCCGAAACCACCATGTTCCGCATGGTCTGGGCCGGCGCCATGCCGGCGGCCGATCCCGCGCCCGACGCGGTGCCGCTGCAAGCGCACCACGCACAGCAGGCGCTGGAGTTGGCGACCTTGTGCAAGCCGGGGCCGTTCGGCATCCGCACCATCGAGCTGGGCGACTACTTCGGCTACTTCGACGGCGGACGGCTGATGGCGATGGCGGGCGAGCGCCTGCGCGCGCCGGGGCTGTGCGAGATCAGCGGCGTGTGCACGCACCCGGACTACCAGGGGCGCGGGCTGGCGAAGCGGCTGATCGGCAAGCTGATCCGCCGCCACATGCTGCGCGGCGACACCTCCTTCCTGCACGTCATGCGCGCCAACCCGGCGCA
>DASVTJ010000022.1:0-5780 GCA_036387635.1 Duganella sp. | reverse complement strand
CCCTGCAGCGGCGCCGCCTTCATCAGGTACTCGTTGGGCGTGATGCTGGCGAAGTCCTGTTCCATGTAATCGGGCGCGCATTGCGGGTTGACCCAGCGGTCCTCGACCTGAATCGGCACGCCGTTCTCGAAATGGATGATCACCGAATGGAACAACGGATGGCCGGCCGGCAGGTCGAACTGCTTGGCCATCAGATCGCTGGCCTTGCCGCGTTCGAGCTGCTGCAGGCTGCTGCGGTGGACGTGGCCGCGCGCGCGCACCTCGTCGGCGATCGATTTGATCTCCAGCAGCGTGGCCTGGTACTTTTGCTGGGCGACGTAGGTGCCGGAACCCTGGCGGCGCGTGAGCACCTGTTCGGCGGTGAGCTCGCGCACGGCGCGGTTGACGGTCATGCGGGAGACGCCGAACTGTTTGACCAGCGCCTGTTCGGACGGGATCACGTCGCCTTCCTTCCACACGCCGGCCGTGATCTGCGCCAGCAAATGGTCCTTGATGCGCTGGAAGATCGGGGTGCCTTCCGACGGGATCGCCGGCGCGGTCGCCGACGGGCCGTCCGGCGTTTCCGGCGCTTCTTGTGGCAGGGGTGCTTGATCGTCCAAACGGCTTCTCCGGGGCGCGCCCGGGCAGGCGACAGGGCGCTCATTTTAGCATCCGGCACGGGTACAATTCAAAAGCAAGACCCGGAGTGTGTCGTCGTCCGCCGCCCGATAGGATGGCATCATTCCAATACAATCAGGGAGTGCGGGATGGACAGCGCAACAGACAATCAGGGGAACAATCACGGCGCCGATGCCGATGCCGATGCCGGCCGGTACGCCGACGAGCAGTCGCGCTGGGCGGCGGTGCAGCGGCGCGACGCCGGCGCCGACGGCGTGTTCTGGTATTCGGTGCGCAGCACCGGCGTGTACTGCCGGCCGTCGTGCGGCGCCCGCCCGGCCCTGCGCCGCAACGTCGATTTCCACGACAGCGGCGAGGCGGCGCTGCGGGCCGGTTTCCGGCCGTGCAAACGCTGCAAGCCGGAGCAGCCGCCGCTGGCCGAGCGCCAGGCCGCCGTCGTGGCCGAGGCTTGCCGCCTGATCGAAGCCGCCGACGCCGCCGACGCGGCCGGCAATACGCTCGATCTGGACAGCCTGGCCGCCGCCGTCGGCGTCAGCCGCTTCCACTTCCACCGCATGTTCAAGGCGGTGACGGGGATCACGCCGAAGGCCTATGCCCAAGCGGGACGGGCGCGGCGGCTGCGTGCCGGCCTGGCGCGACAGTCGTCGGTGACCGAGGCGATCTACGCGGCCGGCTTCAACTCCAGCGGGCGCTTTTACGCCGAATCGCCGGCGGTGCTGGGCATGACGCCGACCGCCTTCCGCGCCGGCGGCGACGGCGCCGTGATCCGCTTCGCCATCGCCGCCTGTTCGCTGGGCGCGATCCTGGTGGCCAGCACCGCGCAGGGAATTTGTGCGATTCTGCTCGACGACGACCCCGATTTTCTCGTGCGCGACTTGCAGGACCGCTTCCCGAAGGCGGAGTTGATCGGCGCCGAGGCCGACTACGAGCAGGTGGTGTCGCGCGTGGTGGGCATGGTCGAGCGCCCCGGAGTGGGCCTCGATCTGCCGCTCGACGTGCGCGGCACGGCGTTCCAGCGGCGCGTGTGGGAGGTGCTGCGCGCGATTCCGGCCGGGCGCACCGTCAGCTACGCCGAGCTGGCGCGGCTGGTCGGCTCGCCCAAGGGCGCGCGGGCGGTGGCCGGCGCCTGCGCGGCCAACGTGCTGGCGGTGGCGATTCCCTGCCACCGGGTGGTACGCAACGACGGCGCGATTTCCGGCTACCGCTGGGGCGTGGACCGCAAGGCGGCGCTGCTGGACAGGGAGAGGGCGGGCAATGAGTGAAAACAGCGGCCACGCCGATACCGGCGACGGCGAATTCGACCGGGACGCCGGCGCGGCGGCCGGCGTCGCCGCGCGCGTGGCGGCGCTGGACTGGCAGGCGATCGCCGGTGAACTCGACGCGCACGGCTGCGCCATCGTGCCCGCCATGCTGAGCGCCGACGAGGGCGCCGCCATGGCCGCCCGGTATGCGCGGCCGGCGCTATTCCGCAGCCGCGTCGTGATGGCGCGCCACGGCTTTGGCAGCGGCGAATACCAATACTTCCGCTATCCGTTGCCGTCGATGGTCGCGGCGCTGCGGCAGGCCTTGTACGGTCCGATGGCGGCCATCGCCAACCGCTGGCACGAGGCGATGGGCGTGGCGGCGCGGTTTCCGGCCGATCACGCCGACTTTCTGATGCGCTGCCACGCGGCCGGCCAGGACCGCCCGACGCCGCTGTTGTTGCGATACGGCCCCGGCGACTACAACTGCCTGCACCAGGACCTGTACGGCGAGCACGTTTTCCCGTTGCAGGCGGCCATTTTGCTGAGCCGGCCCGGTGTCGACTTCGACGGTGGCGAGTTTGTGCTGACCGAGCAGCGCCCGCGCATGCAGTCGCGGGTCGAGGTGGTGCCGCTGCGGCAGGGCGACATGGTGGCCTTCCCGGTCAACCAAAGGCCGGTGGCGGGCGCGCGCGGGGTCTACCGGGTCGCCATGCGGCACGGCGTCAGCCGGGTGCGCGCAGTGGCCCGGTCGGCAGGGGGCGGCGCCGGGGAGCCGCCGGAAACGCCGCAACGCCACACTTTGGGTATCATTTTTCACGACGCCAGCTGAAATTTCCCGTGCCGACCATTTATGATTAGGCCGCCACCTGATATGCTGTGGCGCAACAGGCGACCGCGTGGCCAATTGAACCTCAAAAAGCGCAAGTAGTTGTTACACTCAGTTGCTAATTTCAAAGTAAAAACCATTCTGGGGATTTGATGACCACCAACGACAACGCGCGCCGTATCAGCGCCCTGATCCAGCAGCACCAGGCCGACATCGGTGCAGACTGGATCGCCAATCTGGAAAGCATGTCCTTCCGCAGCGACAGCGCCTCGCAAGACCAGTTGCGCCGCCATTGCCGCCAGTTGCTGGCGCTGTTGCCGGACGCCACCTTGACCGGTGGGTTCGACAGCATCGACGGCCGTGCGTGGGACGAGGTGCGCGACCAGTTGACCGAGATCTCCGCCCAGCGCGCCAAGCAGGGCTCGACGCCGAGCGAAACGGCGACGTTCGTGTTCTCGCTCAAACAGTCGTTGTTCACCAGCCTGCGCCAGGTGCTGGCCGGCGAGCCGGAACTGCTGGCCGAGGCGCTGTGGAACGTCAGCACCTTGCTCGACAAACTGGGCCTGTTCACGATCGAGGTGTTCCAGAAGAGCCGCGACCAGATCATCGTGCGCCAGCAGCAGGAGCTGCTGGAGCTGTCGACGCCGGTCGTCAAGCTGTGGACCGACATCCTGGCGCTGCCGCTGATCGGCACCCTCGACAGCGCGCGCACGCAAGTGGTGATGGAGAGCCTGCTGGAGAAAATCGTCGAAACCGGCGCCGCCATCGCCATCATCGACATCACCGGCGTGCCGACCGTCGACACCCTGGTGGCCCAGCACTTGATGAAAACCATCGCCGCCGCCCGCCTGATGGGCGCCGACTGCATCATCAGCGGCATCCGCCCGCAAATCGCCCAAACCATCGTCCATCTGGGCGTGAACCTGGACGACGTGGTGACCAAGGCGACCCTGGCCGACGCCTTCATCGTGGCGCTGGCGCGGGTCGGTTCGACCATCAGCCGCAAAGCGTGAGGCGGCCATGGAACGCATTCCTATTTTGCGCATCGGCGACCTGCTGCTGGTGACGATCCAGGTCGACATGCATGACCGCCTGGCGATGGCGCTGCAGGACGATTTGACCGAGCGCATCGTCAAGGACCAGGCCAAGGGCGTGTTGATCGACATCTCCGCGCTCGACCTGGTCGACTCGTTCATCGGCCGCATGATCAGCAATACGGCGGCGATGGCGCGCGTGCTCGACGCCCGCACGGTGCTGGTCGGCATGCAGCCGTCGGTGGCGATCACTTTGGTGGAACTGGGGTTGACGTTGCCGGGCGTCAAGACCGCCCTCAACGTCGAAAAAGGCATGACACTGCTCGGCAAGAGTTACCAATGATCACAGCCTCGTCAGCGGAGCCGGTCCGGTTCGCTTCTCCCCTGCTGCAAGCGGGGCCGCTGGTGCGCGACAGCGTGCTGCTGCCGGTGCGCACCGACGAGCACGTCGTCGGGGTGCGCAAGCTGGTGCGCGAGCACGCGCTGGAGTTGAAACTGAGCCTGGTCGAACAGACCAAGCTGGTGACGGCCGCCAGCGAACTGGCGCGCAACACTATTAAATACGGCGGCGGCGGCGTGGTCGCCGTGCAGCTGTTGTCGGACGGCGTGCGGCGCGGCCTGCGGCTGGTGTTCGCCGACGACGGCCCCGGCATCGCCGACATCGCGCAGGCGCTGCGCGACGGTTTCACCAGTGGCGGCGGCCTGGGTCTGGGCCTGGGCGGCGCCAAACGCCTCGTCGACGAGTTCGACATCGATTCACGTAGCGGAGAGGGCACCGCGGTCGCCATCGTCAAATGGAAAAAATAGTCAGCTCCTTCGATGGACAGCAGTGGATTTCAATCGTGCACCCGAGCGACATCGCCAGCGCGCGCCGTAGTGGCCAGCGCATGGCGCAGGAAGCCGGCTTCGACGACGTACGCTGCGGCCAGGTGGCCATCGTCATCAGCGAGGCCGCCACCAACATCCTCAAGCATGCCGGCGAGGGCCGGGTGGCGCTGGCGCCGGTGTTCAGCGGCGACAGCGCCGGCATCGAGGTGCTGGCGTTCGACCAGGGGCCGGGCATCGCCAACCTGGGACAGGCGCTGCGCGACGGCGTCTCCAGCGCCGGCACCGCCGGCACCGGCCTGGGCGCGATGCGGCGCCTGTCCGACGAGTTCGACGTCTACGCGCCCCCCGGCAAGGGCACGGTGTTTTGCATGCGCCTGTGGCCTCGTGCCGCCGCCTCGGCGGCCGCGCCGCTGTCGTCGTCGCCGCCGCTTTCCTCGCGGCCGCAGTCGGGCGCCGTTTGCTTCCCGCTGGCCGGCGAGACCGAAAGCGGCGATGCCTGGATGGTGGCGCGCCAGCGGCAAGCCATCGCGCTGATGGTGGTCGACGGCCTCGGTCACGGACCGGAGGCGGCCAAGGCGGCGCGCGCGGCGATCGACGCGGCCGCGCTGCAGCCTGGCCTGCGCCCGGCCGAGCAGATCGAGGTGTGCCACGCGGCGCTGCGGCCCACGCGCGGCGCGGCGCAGGCCGTGGCGCTGATGGACCTGGCGGCGCGCCAGTTGTATTTCGCCGGCGTGGGCAACATCGGCGCTTGCATCATCGACGGCGACACGCGCCGGCAGATGATGTCGCACAACGGCATCGTCGGCCACAACATGCGCAAGGTGCAGGAGTTCACGCTGCCGTGCGCGCCCGGCGCGCTGGTGATCATGGCCAGCGACGGCATCGGCACGCAGTGGGACCTGGCGCAGTATCCGGGCCTGGCCGCGTGCGATCCGGTCATCGTGGCGGCGGTGCTGCTGCGCGACTTCGGGCGCGGGCGCGACGACGCCTGCGTGCTGGTGCAGCGCTGGCCCGAGGAGCGCTGATGTCGCTGACCCGCATTTTGCAAGTTGGTATCGACAGCGAGCCCGATGTGGTGCTGGTGCGCCAGCGCGCGCGCCAGATTTCCGGCCTGCTCGGCTTCGGCCTGCAGGACCAGGTGCGGGTGGCGACGGCGGTGTCGGAAGTGGCGCGCTGCGCCTACGGCCGGCTGTCCGGCGGGCGCGGCCAGTTCGCGCTCGACCAGCGCGG